>CAYUYN010000363.1:0-4502 GCA_964449185.1 uncultured Anaerolineales bacterium
GCCGGCCACGTCTACGAACAAGCCGCCGGCTGGCACCAGCGTTTACCCCCGCTGTAGGGGCGTTCAATTGAACGCCCCTACCCGTTGGCGCAAGCTAACGCTGGCGTATAGGAAAGGTGACCCATGCAGATCGTCATTCCACTCGCGGGGTTCGGCAAGCGTCTGCGCCCGCACACCTTCACCAAGCCCAAGCCCCTCATCATCGTGGCCGGCAAGCCCGTGCTCGGGCACGTGCTGGATATGTTCGCCACGCTCGACAACGTCGACGAGATCATCTTCATCGTCGGCCACCTGGGCGAGCAGATCGAAGAGTACGTGGCCAAGGAGTACCCACACATCCGGGCGCGCTACTACCACCAGGAAGAGCTCAACGGCCAGTCCACCGCGCTGTACCTGGCGCGTGAGCGGCTGCACGGCCCCATGCTGATGGTCTTTGTCGACACCATCATCAACACCGACCTGTCGCGCCTCAAGGACGAACAAGCCGACGCCGTCACCTGGGTCAAGCCCGTCGAGGACCCCCGCCCCTTTGGCGTGGCCGAGGTGGGTGAGGATGGCCTGGTCACCCGCCTGGTGGAAAAGCCCCAGGACAAGGCCAACAACCTGGTGGTGGTGGGCTTCTACTACTTCAAGCAGTCCGAGCTGCTGATCGAGGCCATCCGCGAGCAGATGGAGCGCGACATCCGCACCCAGGGCGAATACTTCCTGGCCGATGCCGTCAACCTCATGCTCGGGCGCGGCCTCAAGATGCGGGTGCAGCCGGTGGACGTTTGGCTGGACTGCGGCAAGACCGAGACCGTGCTGGAGACCAACCGCTTCCTGCTCGACCACGGCCACGACAACAGCGGGCAGCAGCACCCCCACGACTCGGTCATCGTGCCGCCCGTCAACATCCACCCCAGCGCCAGGGTCCACCATTCCGTCATCGGCCCGCATGCCACCCTGGGCGCTAACTGCGTGGTGGAAAACTCCCTCATCCGCGACTCCATCCTCGACGAACATGCCATCGTCGAAAACGCCCTGCTCTCCCAATCCCTCATCGGCCGCAGCGCCCGCGTCAGCGGGCGGTTTAGGAGCTTTAATGTGGGGGAGGCGTCGGAGGTTGGGTTTGAGTAGGGGCGGGTTTCCCTTATTTCCTGTCCTTCCATATATTTATCCCGACCACCCGCGCCGCACCGCGCACCTGCCAACCGAGACCCTCACCTATGCGTAACTTCGTCTCCCAACGCGTCCAGTCCGTCCCGCCCAGCGGCATCCGTCGGTACTTCGACATTGCCGCCACCATGAAGAACGTCATCTCGCTCGGCATTGGCGAGCCGGACTTCGTCACGCCGGCCCCCATCCTGCGGGCCGGGCTGGCCTCGCTCCAGCGCGGCGAGACGGCCTACACCTCCAACTCGGGCACGTTGGAGCTGCGCGTGGCCCTGGCCGCCCACCTCCAGGCCCTCTACGGCCTGGCCTACGACGTCGAGACCGAGCTGCTCATCACGGTCGGCGTGTCCGAGGCGCTCTACCTGGCCCTCACCGCCATCCTCGACCCCGGCGACGAGGTCATCGTGCCCGAGCCGTGCTTTGTGGCTTACACGCCCGAGGTGGTTTTTGCCGGCGGCGTGGCGGTGACCATCCCCACCCGCGTGGAAGATAATTTTCAGGTCACGGCCGAGACCATCGAGCGCCACCTGACCCCGCGCACCAAGGCGCTGCTCATCGGCTATCCCAACAACCCCACCGGCGCGGTCATGACGCGCGCGAACCTGCTGGAGATCGCCGAGGTGGCTGCCCGCCACGACCTGGTGGTGATCTCCGACGAGATCTACGACCGGCTGGTCTATGGCGTCGAGCACGTGTGTTTTGCGGCCCTGCCCGGCATGCGCGCGCGCACCATTACCCTGGGCGGCTTTTCCAAGAATTACGCCATGACGGGCTGGCGCCTGGGCTACGCCTCCGGCCCGGCCGAGCTGTTGGGCGCCATGCGCAAGGTCCACCAGTACACCATCATGTCGGCGCCCACCACGTCCCAGGCCGCCGGCGTCGAGGCCCTGGTCCGCGGCGAGGAGCACGTTCAGTCGATGGTGGCCGAATACGACCGGCGCCGCCGCCTGCTGGTGGGCGGCCTCAACACGCTCGGCCTCGATTGCTTCGAGCCGCGCGGCGCCTTCTACGCCTTCCCGTTAGTCGTGCGCTCGGGCATGGACGACACCACCTTTGCCGAGACCCTGCTGGTGGAAGAAGAAGTGGCCGTGGTGCCCGGCAGCGCCTTCGGCCCCAGCGGCCAGGGTTTTGTGCGCATGGCGTATGCCACGGCCTATGAGAAGCTGGAAGAGGCGCTGAACCGCATGGAGCGGTTTATGCGGCGGCATGGCTGAAAAAGACTACTCCCACCGCGACATTCTCGACAAGCTCGGCCTCAAGCCCGGCCACGCGGTGCGCGTCGTGGGCGGGGGCGACAAGGCCCTGCTGGCGCGGGTGCGCGAGAAGGTGGGCCGCGGGCTGATCCGCACCGGGCTGGCCGATGTGGTGTTATATTGGCCCAAGACCACCGCCGAGATCACGCCCACCCTGGCCGAGCTGCGGCAGGGGCTGGTGCAGAACGGCGGCGTCTGGGTGCTCACCGCCAAGCGCGACCAGACCAGCGCCAGCGGCATGGGCTACCTGAACCAGACCGACCTGATACCGCTGGGGCTTGCGGCGGGGTTGGTGGATAACAAGAGCTGTTCGGTGTCGGAGAGGGAGAGTGGGATGCGGTTTGTGATACGGAAACGGGATAGAAAGGTAATTGGTAATTGGTAATTGCTTAATAATTACCAATTCCCAATTACTAATTACATTTTTCAATGGCCTACGAAGCAGTCATAGGACTAGAAGTGCACGCCGAGCTGCTCACGCGGTCGAAGATGTTCTGCGGCTGCGCGGTGGTGGATTCCACCCAGGCCCCGCCCAACACGGTCGTCTGCCCGATCTGCGCCGGCCTGCCCGGAAGCCTGCCCGTGATTAATGCCCGCGCGGTGGAGTTCGCCCTGCGCGTGGCCTTGGCGCTCAACTGCTCTATCCCGCCCGCCAACGTCTTCGCGCGCAAAAACTACTTTTACCCCGACCTGCCCAAGGGCTACCAGATCTCACAGTACGAGCTGCCCCTGGGCGTCAACGGCTGGCTCGACGTCGAGACCGAGGGCGGCCTGCGGCGGGTGGGCATCCGCCGCGTCCACCTGGAAGAAGATACCGGCAAGCTCTTCCACGCCGCCGGCCCGCCGGGCCAGCCCGACTATTCGCTGGTGGACCTCAACCGCGCCGGCGTGCCCCTGCTCGAGATTGTCACCGAGCCCGACCTGCACTCGGCCGCCGACGTGGTCGCCTACGGCGCCCAGCTGCGCGCGCTGCTGCGCTACTTGGGCGTCAACTCCGGCGAGATGGAAAAGGGCGTCATCCGCTTCGAGCCCAACATCTCCGTGCGGCCGGCCGGCAGCAGCGAGCTGCGCACGCGCACCGAGCTGAAGAACCTCAACTCCTTCCGCGCCCTGGAACGCGGCACCCTGTACGAGATCGAGCGCCAGAGCGTGCTGTGGGACAGCGGCGGCCACGTGCGCCAGGAGACGCGCGGCTGGAGCGAGGCCGAGGGCCGCACCCTGCCCCAGCGCGGCAAAGAGCACGCCCACGACTACCGCTACTTCCCCGAGCCCGACTTGCCGCCGCTGCTGATCGACCAGCAGCGCGTCGAGCAGGCGCGCGCCGGCCTGCCCGAGCTGCCGGCCGCCAAGCGCGCCCGCTTCCGGGCCGCTTATGGCCTCAGCCCCTACGATGCCGCCCTGTTGGTGGACGAGCCGGCCGTGGCCGCCTACTTTGAGCAGGCGGTGGCGGCGCCCACCACGCCCGCCACCGGCGCGCCCGGCCGCAGCCCCAAGGCCGTGGTCAACTGGATGCTGGGCGAGCTCTTCCGGCTGATGAACGAGACCGGCCAAACCCTGGCCCAGGTGCCGGTCGCCCCCGCGCAGCTTGCCGCCCTGGCTGACCTGGTGGCGGCCGGCACGGTCAACACCAACACGGCCAAGACCGTGTTCGAGACCATGTACCGCACCGGCCGCGGCCCGGCCGAAATCGTGGCCGAGCAGGGGCTTGGCCAGGTGAGCGACGCCGGCGAAATTGCCCGCCAGGTGGAGGCCGTGCTGGCCGCCCACCCCACCGAGCTGGCCACCTACCTGGGCGGCAAGGCCACGCTGGAGCAGTGGTTCTTTGGGCAGGTGATGCGCACGCTCAAGGGCCAGGGCAACCCGCGGATCATCCGGCAGGCGCTGGCCGACGCGCTGGCCCGTCAAACAGACGACGGACGACCGCTCCGCGCGACAGACGATTAGACACGAGCAACGAATGAAACACCCGTACTTGCATCGTGGGAGCGGGTTGCACCCGCGATCCGTTTGGCCATAGCGCCAGCCCAGCCTGAAAAGGCCTCAGGCACAAGGGGTTGTCGCGCGTGCAACGCGCTCCCACGGGCATCAGCGGTGAGC
>CAYUYN010000364.1:0-4493 GCA_964449185.1 uncultured Anaerolineales bacterium
GCCTACGTCTTTGCCACCTCGGGCCACACCGCCAGCTACAAGCTCGGCAAGATGATCCTGCCCCAGCTTGAAGAAGGCCGCCACGGCGTGGACGTGGTGGGGCTGTTCTTCTTCGACGACAACAACTACGTGCTGCGTCAGGGCGACCCCCTTGGCGAGCGCCTGGCCAAGGTCGCCGAGAAGAACGGGATGCTGCTGATGATGTGCGACCAGTGCGCGCTCGAGCGCGGCCTGGCCACCGGCGAGGCCGGCAACTGTGTGCCCAGCGGCACCGTGGCCGGGGTGAAGGTGGGGTGCTTTCCGGATTTGTATGCCGCGTTGGCCGGCAATATGCCCGATCAGGTGATCACGCTGTAAAAGAGTGTGGAAGTATGGAGATGTGGAGGTAGAGACCCCGCGGGCGGCATGCTACTGCATGCCGCCCGCGGGGTCATTATTTTTCTCGCGTACATTTCACTTTGGGGCGTGCCCTCACAAAGGCATTATGGCTCCCCTTCTCCTGGCCCGCGCTTTTGCTTTTCGCGGCCAGGACCGCAGGAGCGCAGCGGCCGGGCGGACGCCGGCCCGGTTCTTGCCAGCGGCCCCAAGTTGAAATACACCCTTTTTCCCCAAGCGAGGTTGCGTCAATCCCCGAGGTCTTTCATAATATGCGCCTCACTCAAGGAGCCACTATGCCAGCCCTGTCTGGAAAAATCTGTCTCATCACGGGCGCGGCGCAAGGGATAGGGCGCGGGCTGGCCCTGCGCTTTGCGGTGGAGGGCGCGCGCGTGGGCGTGCTGGATATTGAGCCGGAGCGCTGCGGGCGCGTCGCGGAGGAGATTGCCGCGGCGGGTGGGCAGGCGCTGGCCTTGCCGGCGGATGTCAGCTCGGCCGCCCAGGTGGACGCCGCCGTGCAGGCGCTGGTGGCGGCCTTTGGCCCGCCCACGGTGCTGGTGCACAACGCCGCCATCATGCCCATCGGCCGCCTCGATGAGACACCCGAGGCCGACTGGGACCGCGCCTTTGCTGTCAACGCCAAGGGCGCTTATACCACCAGCCATGCCATCGTGCCGCTGATGCGCGCGGCCGGCGGGGGCTCGATTATCTTTATGAGCTCCATCACCGGGGTCGCCGGCCTGCCGGGCCTGGCGGCCTACTCGGCCACCAAGGGCGCGCTGATCGCGCTGGCGCGGGCCATGGCCATCGACCACGCGCGCGACGGCATCCGCGTCAACAGCGTGTCGCCCGGCACAATCGATTCGCCCATGCTGCACAACTTTGCCGCTGCCCAGCCAGACCCGGACCGCACCCGCCAGGCCTTCGATGCCATGTACCCGCGTGGGCGCGTGGGCACCATCGACGAGGTGGCGAATGTCTTTGTCTTCCTCGCCTCCGACCAGGCCAGCTTTGTGAGCGGGGCCAACTACCGGGTGGACGGGGCCATGAGCGTCAAGAGCGAGCAGCCCAGCCTCTAGGGGATTAAGGAAACGTCATGCGCATCACCCATCTGAAAACCGTCGTCGTCAACGCCGAAATGCGGAACTGGGTCTTTGTGAAGGTGGAGACCGACCAGGCCGGGCTGTACGGCTGGGGCGAGGCCTCGCTGGAATGGAAGACGCGCAGCGTGGTGGGGGCGGTGGAAGACTTTGCGCCGATGCTGATCGGCGAAGACCCGGCGCGCATCGAGCATCTCTACCAGAAGATGTACCGCCAGTCGTTTTGGCGGTCAGGCATCATCGGCCTGTCGGCCATCTCCGGCATCGAGCAGGCCCTGTGGGACATCAAGGGCAAGGTGCTCAACCAGCCGGTGTACCAACTGCTGGGCGGCGCGGTGCGCGACAAGGTGCGCATGTACACACACCTGGGCGGCGGCGACATGCGCGCCGTGTATGAGACCCAGCACCTCACCGACCCGCAGGTGTTTGCCGACAAGGCCCTGGCCATGGTGGCACAGGGCTACACGGCGGTCAAGGTGCTCATCACGCCCCCGACCGAGTCGCTCAACAGCATCGCTTCGTATCGCTACGCCGAGCGGGCCATGAGCGCGCTGCGCCAGGCGCTGGGTGACGACGTGGACATCATGGTGGACTGCCACGGCCGGCACTCGCGCGCCAATGCGCTGGAGTTCTGCCGCGTGCTGGCGCCGTTTCGGCCGTATTTTGTGGAAGAGCCGGTGCCCCCGGAAAACGTGGACGTAATGGCCGAAGTGCGGCGGGCCAGCCCGGTGCCCATTGCCACCGGCGAGCGGCTGACCACGCGCTTTCAGTTCCGCGAGCTGTTCGAGAAGCAGGCCTGCGATGTGATCCAGCCCGACCTGTGCCACTGCGGCGGTTTGTGGGAGGCCAAGAAGATCGCGGCGATGGCCGAGACCTACTACCTGGGCGTGGCGCCGCACAACCCGCTGGGGCCGGTGGCCAATGCCGCCGCGCTGCACTTTGCGCTGAGCACGCCCAACTTTCTGATCCAGGAAGACATGCTGGCCGATGTGCCCTGGCGCTGGGAAGTGGTGCAGCACGCGCTCACCACCGAGAACGGCTACTGGCTGCCGACCAACGTGCCGGGGCTGGGCATTGAGGTGGATGAGGCCGCCGCGGCGCGGCACCCCTTCCAGCAGGAGATCATCCAATCGCTGGGCGCGCGCGCACACGATGGCGCGGTCCTGGACTGGTAAGCGGCTGGTCCTGATGAAAAGACCCCGGCGGTTTCACCAACCCGCCGGGGTCTTTTTACTTTGTGTGTGAGTGTGTGGGTATGTGAGTGGAAGAGACCCACACACCCACACACCCACACATGCACTATCAGTAAATCGGCAAATACCGCTCCAGCTCCCACTCGCTCACGCTGATCCGATACTCGTCCCACTCCTGGTGCTTGGCTTCCACGTAGCGGTCGAAGAGGTGGTCGCCGAGGGTCTCGCGCACGAGCTGGCTGCGCTCGAGCTCGACGATGGCCTCGCCCAGCGAGCCGGGCATGGTGGTGAGCTTGGCGCGCGAGGCCTGGTCGAGGTGGTACAGGTCTTCCTCGTTGGGGTTAGGCACCGGCACCTGGTTCTTGACGCCCTCCAGCCCGGCGCGCAGCATGACCGCGAAGGTCAGGTAAGGGTTGGCGCTCGGGTCGGGGCAGCGCAGCTCGATGCGCGTGGCGGTGGCCACCCGGCCGGGGCTGACCTTGGGGATGCGGATGAGGGCCGAGCGGTTGGTGCGCGCCCAGCTCAAGTAGACCGGCGCCTCGTAGCCCGGCACCAGGCGCTTATAGCTGTTCACCAGCGGCGCAATGATGGCCGACATGGCGCGGGCGTGCTTGAGCTGCCCCGCGATAAAGTGCTTGGCCACCTGGCTGAGGCCGTACTCGTCGTTCGGCTCGGCAAAGGCGTTCTTGCCGTCCTGCCACAGGCTTTGGTGGGTGTGCATGCCGCTGCCGTTGATGCCGGCCACCGGCTTGGGCATGAAGGTGGCGTACAGCCCATTGCGCGCGGCGATGGCCTTGAGGGTCAGGCGCAGGGTGATGGCGTTGTCGGCCGTGCGCAGGGCGCGGTCGTACTTGAAGTCGATCTCGCTCTGGCCGACGGCCACCTCGTGGTGCAGCGCCTCGACCGTGATGCCAAAGGCCGACAGGGCCGTCACCATCTGCCGCCGCACCGAATGGGCCAGGTCGGTGCTCACGTCGAAATAGCCGGCCTGGTCGTGGGGCGTCAGCGGCAGCAGCCTGCCGTCCGCGTGCGGCTTGAACAGGAAGAACTCCAGCTCGGGCCCGGTGAAGTACTCGTAGCCCATGGCCGCGGCCTCGGCCAGGGCGCGCTTGAGCACCTGGCGCGGGTCGCCGCCGAAGGGCTCGCCGGTCGGCAGGTGGGCGTCGCAGATCACCCGCGCGGTGGGCACGTCGGCGTCCCAGGGGATGACGGCAAAGCTGTCCAGGTCGGGGTGGAGCAGCATGTCGCTCTCGGCGATGCGGGCAAAGCCCTGCACCGACGAGCCGTCAAACCACATGCCGTGGTCCAGCACGTCCGGCCACGCTTCGGCCGGGATGCCCACGCTCTTGACCACCCCCATGATATCGGTGAACTGCAGGTTGATAAACTGCACGCCGTGCGTGCTGATGATCTCGGCAATGCTGCTGACTTTGGTTTCGTCGTATTGCATAGAACGGTCTCCTTGGGTGGGGCAGGGGTGAAGCTGGTCAAGCTAACAGTCACCACCGCTCATTTTTGAGCGCATCCGCCTGAATGCGCAGTAAGCCAGGCTCCAATGATGAGGCCTCGGTCTCATACACGGTATCCAGCGTCCTCGTGACGTAATTACTCCCAAACTTGCTCAGATATTGAGACAAAGCCGCTGCCAGTAGCTGCTCTACTGATACGCCCATCTCACCCGCGAGATGTTGCGCCCTCTCGGATAACTCAGTTGGCAGCGCAATCTTGAGGTTCATCTCCATGTTACCCGCCCTTACGCGAAGCGGGGGCATCCGTGTACAGATTCTTCCGCCCGCCTTTGCGCTCTCCGCGTCCTTTGCGGTTG
>CAYUYN010000365.1:0-4481 GCA_964449185.1 uncultured Anaerolineales bacterium
CTGTGTTACAATGCCCGCCTCATCATGACGCCCCCCACACGACGCGGCCAAAACTTTCCGCCTTCCGCCTTCATCCTTCATCCTTTGCTTGCTCTCCTTGCTGCCTGCACCAGCCCCACGGCCGGCCCCGGCACGCCCACGGCAGTGACCCCGGCCGTGCCGAATGCCACCGCCGGCCCGTCAGCCACGCCGCGGCCCACGGTGCCGCCGCCTACGCCCACCCCCACGCCCATCGAGCTGGTGGTCTGCCAGACCGACGAGCCCGGCTCGCTCTACCTGTACGGCGATGACGTGACAGCCCGCACCGGCATCTTTGAAGCGCTCTTCGACGGTCCCATCGACTCGGTCGGCTATGCCTACCAGCCCGTGATCCTGGAGGCCCTGCCCTCGGTGGAGGCCGGCAGCGCCGGGGTGGCCGAGGTGGAAGTGCGGCCCGGCGACCGCGTGATGGACGCCGTCACCGGCGCGCTGGTGCCCCTGGGCGAAGGGGTGCAGCTCCGCCGGCTCGATGGCAGCCTGGTGGCCTACACCGGCGCCCAGGCCGCCCTTACCGTGCAGACCTGGGCCGAGTTCACGCTCCTGCCCGGCCTGCTCTGGTCCGATGGCGAGCCCCTGACCGCCGCTGACTCGGTCTTCTCCTACGAGGTGGCCGCCAGCCCCGACACGCCCGCCAGCAAGTTCCTGGTCAGCCGGACTGCGCGCTACGAGGCCGTCGACACCCTGCGCACGCGCTGGACCGGCCTCCCCGGCTGGGTGGACACCGGTTTTGCCAGGCACTTCTGGACGCCCCTGGCCCGTCACCGCTACGGCGGGCAAGCGCCGGCGGCGCTGCTGGCCCTGCCCGAGATTAATGAAGCGCCGCTGGGGTGGGGGGCCTTCACCGTCCAGCCCGGCGGCTGGGTGCGCGGCGCCTCGCTGACCCTGGTGCGCAACCCCAACTATTTCCGCGCCGCCGAGGGCCTGCCCCACCTGGACCAGGTGACGTTCCGCTTTGGCCTCAATGCCGACGACATCCTGGATGAGCTGGCCGCCGGCCGCTGCGACGTGGGCTCTTCGGCGGTGGACTTTAGCGCGCACCTCGCGCGGCTCCAGAACGCGCAGGCCGCGGGCGATTATCAGCCGCACTTCGCGCCCGACAGCTCTTTTGAGCACCTGGACTTTGGCATCCTGCCGTCCGAGGACTACCGGCGCGGCGCGGGCAATGACCTGTTCCAGGACGTGCGCGTGCGGCAGGCCGTGGCCCACTGCCTGGATCGGCAGGCGCTCATCGACCAGCTGGCCGATGGCCTGTCGGAGGCGCCGGCGTCCTATGTGCCCGCCCACCACCCTCTCTACGCCGGCGACCGTCTGACGCAGTATGCCTTCGACCCGGCGCTGGGCCAGGCGCTGCTGACCGAGGCCGGCTGGCAGGACAGCGACGGCGACGGCATCCGCCAGAAGGGCAACCGCCGCCTGGCCCTGGAGCTGTCCAGCGGCCCGCAGGACAGCGCCTTCCGCGCGGCCCTGGGCGAATTCGTGCAGGCGCAGCTCCGCGCTAACTGCGGCATCGAGGTGACGCCGGTGCTCTACGAGCTGGCGGCCCTGTTCGACCTCTTCCCGACGGGCGTGCTGTTTGGCCGCAAGTTCGACCTGGGCAGCTTCCCCTGGCGG
The DNA here is from genome assembly GCA_964449185.1 of uncultured Anaerolineales bacterium. Classification (GTDB taxonomy): domain Bacteria; phylum Chloroflexota; class Anaerolineae; order Anaerolineales; family UBA6663; genus CAYUYN01. The sequence goes on from CAYUYN010000365.1 coordinate 1,651, forward strand.
GCCGGCATCGAGCCGCCCTGCGACCTGTACGTCACCGACGCTATCCCCTCGGCCACCAACCCGGGTGGCGCCAACAACACCGGCTACAGCAACCCCGCCTTCGACGCCGCCTGCCGCGCCGCGCTGGACGCGCTGGACGAAGCCGGCCGCCGCAGCCGGCACATCGAGGCGCAAGTGCTGTTCAGCCAGGACCTGCCCTCGCTGCCCCTGTTCTTTCGCAGCCAGATCGGCCTGACCTCGACGCGGGTGGAGGGCTACCAGCTCGACTCCACCGCCGGCTCGGATTTGTGGAACGTCGAGAGCATTCGCCTGGCTGATGCGAATTAGATGAAGAAGGTGAGCGGGCGGCGCTGTGCGCCGCCGCTCACCCTCCAAATTTTGTTGATTGATGGTATTATGTTGTATCGGTGCACCATAAAAAGTGTATCCGATGGGTGGCAGCAACACACTTGTCAAGCGGTGTTATTTTGGTGTACATTTCAGCGACGGTGTCGTGCTCGCGACAGCCATACGTGTAGGATCCAGCGCTGCCAGGCGCTCCTTCCTCTAGGGAGGCACAATTTAGATGCCAACCGTGCTAGAGGTCTCCGACCTCGTGACACGTTTTCACACCCCGGAAGGTGTTGTCCATGCCGTCAATGGGGTGTCCTTTGCCCTCAATGAAGGCGAAACCCTCGCAATTGTAGGTGAAAGCGGCTCGGGCAAGAGCGTGAGCATGCTCTCCTTGCTGCAGCTCATTCCTATCCCCCCGGGCAAGATCACCAACGGCACAGCCAATTTCCTGGGCGAAGACCTGCTGCGGATGTCGCAGGACGAAATCCGGCACGTCCGCGGCGCCCGCATCGGCATGATCTTCCAGGACCCCATGACGTCGCTCAACCCGGTGCTCACCATCGGCCGGCAGGTCACCGAGCCACTCGAAGTCCACATGGGCATGGATAAGAACCAGGCCCGCGAGCGCGCCATCGAGCTGCTGCGGCTGGTGGGCATCCCCAGCGCCAACGCGCGCCTGGACGATTACCCCCACCAATTTTCGGGCGGCATGCGCCAGCGCGTGATGATCGCCATGGCGCTGGCCTGCACCCCGCAGGTGCTCATCGCCGACGAGCCGACCACGGCCTTGGACGTGACCATTCAGGCCCAGATCATTGAGCTCATCAAGCGCCTGCGCGATGAGCTGGGCATGTCCATCATCTGGATCACGCACGATCTGGGCATCGTGGCCGGCCTGGCCCACCGCGTGCTGGTGATGTACGCGGGCTTTGTGGTCGAGCGTGCCCCGGTCAAAGAGCTGTATGCCAACCCGCAGCACCCCTACACACGCGGGCTGCTGGGCTCGCTGCCGCGGATCGACTCCGACGAAAACATACGCCTGGTGAACATCGAGGGCCTGCCGCCTGATATGCTGGCCCCGCCCATCGCCTGCCCCTTCGCGCCGCGCTGCCCGTATGTCTTTGAGCAGTGCGTCCAGAACCCGCCGCTGCTGCCGATCCAGGCCGGCCACGACGCGGCCTGCTGGTGGGACATCGACCAAGGAAAGCCCCGCGCATGACGGCTCAAACGACCCTGACCACCGCCACCACCCCTTCGGCGGCGCCCCAGGCCAACGGCCGGACCGGCGCCCTGGTTCAGGTGGAAGATCTCAAGATGTACTTCCCCATCCGGCGCGGCTTGCTGCAGCGCGTGGTGGGCGCGGTCAAGGCGGTGGATGGCGTCACCCTCGAAGTCAAGCAAGGCGAAACCCTGGGCCTGGTGGGTGAGAGCGGCTGCGGCAAGTCCACCACCGGCCGGGCCCTGCTCCAGCTTTACCGCCCCACCGCCGGCCACGTGTACTTTGAGGGCCAAGACCTGACCCAGCTGCACGGCGAAGCCTTGCGCCGCACGCGCCAGCGCATGCAGATGATCTTCCAGGACCCGTATGCGTCGCTTAACCCGCGCATGACGGTCGGCGACATTATTGCCGAGCCGATGGAAGTGCACGGCCTGGTCAAGCCCAACGAGCGCCGCCAGAAGGTGGAGCACTTCCTGGCGCGGGTGGGCCTCAACCCCTACTTTGCCGACCGCTACCCCCACGAATTTTCCGGCGGCCAGCGCCAGCGCATCGGCATTGCGCGCGCGTTGTCGCTCAACCCGTCCTTTATTGTCTGCGACGAGCCCATCTCGGCGCTGGATGTCTCGATCCAGGCCCAGGTCGTCAACCTGCTGGAAGACTTGCAGAAAGAACTGGGGCTGACCTATCTGTTTATCGCCCACGACCTGAGCATGGTGCGCCACATCTCCGACCGGGTGGCCGTGATGTACCTGGGCAAGCTGATGGAGATGGCGCCGCGCAAGGAGATGTACGCCAACCCGCTGCATCCCTACACCCAGGCGCTCATGTCGGCGGTGCCCATCCCCGACCCGGTGCTGGAACAGAAACGGCAGCGCATTATCCTGAGCGGTGATCCGCCCAGCCCGGCCAACCCGCCGCCGGGCTGTGTCTTCAACACGCGCTGTCCGCTGGTCATTGACCTGTGCCGCCAGCAGGTGCCCGCGTGGCGCGAGGTCAACCCGGGCCATTGGGTATACTGTCACCGGGTGTAAGCACGTGTATACGGCGGGCAGGGGCGCCCCCCTGTGGGCGCCCACAACCCACAAGAGGGCGCCCACAGGGGGGCGCCCCTACAGGACCTTTTCAGGGGGCAGTCCAAATTCGCTGCGGCCGGCGCCTGCCAGGGCAGCCGGCCCCAGCCTGAAAGGAGGTGATGACCCGCGTTAACACCGCCGCAGTTCCGTACGTCGCTCAGAAGGTTACAACCGAGTTCTCTCTTTATAAGGAGGAGAGTCAATGC
>CAYUYN010000366.1:0-4478 GCA_964449185.1 uncultured Anaerolineales bacterium
CCTGCGCCGGTTGGCAGGGCGGGCGGCGGCCCTGCTGGCGCTGGCCGGGGCGGGCGTGGCCCTGGGCGCCATCCAGTTCATCCCGCTCTTTGAGCTGGTACGCAGCAACTTCCGCAGCGGTTCGGCCACGTTTGACCAGATTATTGGGTGGGCCTACCCGTGGCGCCATGGGCTGCATTTCCTGGTACCCAACTTCCTGGGCAACTCCAGCCACCATGCCTACTTTGACCTGTTTAGCCTCCAGTGGCGCGCGGCCACCGTCAATGCCCTTGGCCAGCCGATCGATACCATCCAGTGGGGCATCAAGAACTCGGTGGAGGGCGGCGCCTACCTGGGCCTGCTGCCGCTCCTGCTCGTGCCGCTGGCGATGGCCTACTGGCTCACGGCCCGCCGCCAGGCGCGCCTGACGTCCTCATCAATTACAAATTACCAGTTACCAATTACCACGATCCCCTTCTTCGCCGTTTTGGCGCTAATCTGTTTAGCCTTCGCCTTCCCCACCCGCCTCTACGCCCTTATCTTCTGGCTGCCGGGCATCGACCAATTGCATTCGCCGTTCCGCTGGGTGTGGGTGCTGAGCCTGTGCCTGGCGGTGCTGGGCGCCTACGGCATCGAGTTTCTGTGCGAGCACGCCGAGGCTGCGGCCGGGCGCAGCCCGCACCGTAAACGGCGCTCAGCCACAACCGGCGCCACCACTCACCGCGCGGCCGCCTGGTCGCTGGCGCGTGTGGGGTGCCTGTTCGCCCCACCCTCGCTCGTCACGGCGCTGGCTGGGCTAGCGGTGTGGGGCGGACTGGTGACGATCATCGGCCTGCTGGCCGCCTGGTTAGGGTACGAGCCATTGGGCGTCAGCCGGGTGATGGATTTTTTGCTGGTCGATTGGGAACGGGCCAACCAGGCCTTTGCCGACGGCCGCATGTTCTTCTCTTACGAAGCGCGCTGGTTCTTTCAATTTGCGCTGCTGCTAATAGCCTCGGGCCTTGTGCTGCGGCTGACCGTCTCGCGCAGGACCATGCTGGGGCGGCCGGCCTGGCAGGCGCTGGCGGTGGGCGTCCTGGCGCTGGACCTGATCGCGGCGGGCTGGGGCTTCAACCCGGCGGCCGACCCCGCCATCCTGGCCTACACCCCGCCCTCGGTGGACTTCCTGCGGCAGGACGAGGGCCTGTGGCGCTTCACGTCTTACGACCCGCAGGGCGACAAGCCGTACAACGCCAACACCGGCTGGTATTTCAATCTTTACGATGTACGCGGCTACGACTCCATCTTCACGCAGCAGTACAAGGGCTACATGGAGCTGATCCAGCCTCAGTACGAGCTGGACTTCAACCGCATCGCGCCCATCAGCGAGGCCGGCGCGCTGGATTCACCGCTGCTGGATTTGCTCAACGTGAAGTATGTCGTGACGACGGCCAGCATCGCAAATCCTAAATACACCCTGGTCTACGACGCCGAGGTCAAGGTCTACCGCAACGAGACCGCCCTGCCCCGGGCCTATACCCAGCCCCTGGCGGCCACGGTGGTGACCGACGACTTTGGCGCGGCCGTGCAGGGCCTGGACCCGCGCCAATATGTGTTCGTGGCCGAGCCGCTGGCCCGTGACGTGGCCCCGACCGCGCCGCCGGCGCCGACCTGGCCGGGACCGGTGCAGGAGATCATCTACAGCCCGAACGAGGTCTTCGTCACCGCCAGCGTGGCCGCGCCGTCGTGGGTGGTGCTGGCCGACTCCTACTTCCCGGGCTGGAAGGCCTATGCGCGTCCGGCCGGCGCGGGTGAAGACGCCGAAGAGCCGCTGGAAATCACGCTGGTCAACGGCAACTTCCGCGGGGTGGTGGTGCCGGCCGGCGACTGGACCATCCGCTTCAAGTACAGCCCAGACTCGGTCAAGCTCGGCGCCATCATCTCCTTCATCACCGGCATGACCCTGGTGTTTGGGCTGGCGGTGTTCACCTGGCGCTACTTCTACCGCGAGAGTGCCGTGGACTCAACGGCGCGGCGCGTGGCCAAGAACTCGCTGGCGCCGATGGCGCTCAACTTGGTCAACCGGGCCGTGGACCTGGGCTTTGCGGCCTTCATGCTGCGCGTGCTCGGGCCGGCGGATGCGGGCAAGTATTATTTTGCCATCGTGATCTTTGGCTGGTTCGAGATCATCACCAACTACGGCCTCAACACCCTGCTCACGCGGGATGTGGCGCGCGACCCGGCGCACGCCAACCGCTATTTGGTCAACACCACCCTGCTGCGACTGGCCCTGGGCTTGGTGGTCATCCCGGCGCTGGCGGGCTTGCTGGCCTTGCGCCAGGTGCTGCCGTCGTTCGAGCTGCCGCTGGGCCTGGGCGCCTTTCACCCCGACCGTTTGACGACCGACACCTTGTGGGCCATCACGCTGCTGGTGCTGGCGCAAGCGCCCGCCACGGTGGCCATTGGGCTGTCGGCGCTGTTCTATGCCTTCGAGAAGGCCGAGTACCCGGCGGCAGTTTCGACCCTGACGACCCTGGCCAAGGTGAGCCTGGGCACCCTGGCGCTGGTGCTGGGCTACGGCTTTGTGGGCCTGGCGGGGGTCAGCGTCATCACCAATGTCCTGACCTTGATTATTCTGGGAGGGCTGGCCTGGCGGCTGTTCTTCCAACAAGGTCTGCGCTGGGAATTCGACAGCGGCTTCCAACGGAAGGCCTTGCGCGAGAGCTTCCCGCTGATGCTCAACAATCTGCTGGCGACGCTCTTCTTCAAGGTGGACGTGATCCTGCTGGAGCCCATCCGCGGCGCGCGCGAGGTGGGCCTGTACAGCACGGCCTACAAGTTTGTGGATGCCTATAACGTCATCCCCTCGCTGTTTACCTTTGCGCTGTTCCCGGTCATGTCGCGCCAGGCGCGCGAAGACCCGCCAGCGCTGCGCCGCAGCTATACCCTGGCCGTGAAGCTGCTCTCGGCCGTGGCGCTGCCCCTGGCGGTGGTGACCACCGCGCTGGCGCCGCTGATGGTGGGTCTGCTAGGCGGGCGTGAATACCTGCCGTTTGGCGCCACGGCGCTGGCGATCCTGATCTGGTCGATCCCGTTTGGCTGGATCAACAGCGTCACCAACTACCTGCTTATCGCGCTTGACCAGCAGCGCGGGCTGACGCGGGCCTTTGCGGTGGCCCTGGCCTTCAACGTGATCGTCAACCTGATCTTCCTGCCGCGCTACGGCTTCGCGGCGGCGGCGGCCATTACCATCGCTTCGGAGTTTTTTGAAGGCCTGGCCTTCTACTGGTACCTGCGCCGCAGCCTGGGGCCAATGCCGTGGGTGCGCGTGCTGTGGCGCCTCTGGCTGAGCGCGGGTATGATGGCCGCCGTCGTGTACGCGCTGTGGGCGGTGCAGCCGCTGCTGGCGCTGGCGGCCGGCGCGGCCGTCTACGTGGCCGGCCTGCTGCTGCTGCGCGCCTTCACGCGCGAGGAACAGACCGTGCTGCTGGACATCCTGCCGGCACGGATGCGCCGCCGCTAGGCCGGAGCGGCAGAAAGAGCCTGAGCACATGCAAGTGAAAGCCGACTCGCCGTTCAAGGAGGTCATTGGCCTCGGCGCGCTCAAGCAGGAGTTTGCCTTCTCGCGCAAGGGCAAGTGGATCAGCCTGATTTTCGGGCTGATGTGCCTGGCGGCCGCGCCCGCCCTGGCGCTGCTGGCCGCCTTCCTGGGCTACAACGCCTTCAATAACTACGGGCTCCGGCGCGTGGACGACGCCGTGATTGTGCCGCTGGTGCTGGCGGGGGTGGCGCTGCTGGTGGCGCTGATCACGCTCTACAACGCCTGGCGCAATTGGAACCTCGCGGCCGCGCTCTACGAGCACGGCCTCGCCTATCGTGGGCGTGGGCCGGTGCAGCAGATCCGCTGGGACGAGGTCGAGGCCGTCTGGCAGGCCGTGACCAAGCACTACTACAACGGCATCTATACCGGCACGACGCATAGCTACACGGTGCAGGCCAAGAACGGCCAGAAGGTGGTATTTAACGGCAAGCTGGGCAAGAACGTAGAACTGTTGGGCCGCGGCCTGCAGCAGGGCAGCGCCGTGCTGCTGCTGCCGCGCTACTGGCAGGCGCTGCAGACGGGGCAGAAGGTGAGCTTTGGCCCGCTGGCGCTGGACCGGGAGAAGCTGTATGCCGGCAAGAAAGAGCTGCCCTGGTCAGAGATCAAGGCCATCAAGATCGAGCGGGGCACTATCTCGATCAAGAAGGACAAGGGCTGGTCAAACTGGGCCAGCGCCACCGTGCCGCAAATCCCGAACTTCTTTGTGTTTTATGAATTGGTGGGGCGCTTCGCCAAAATAGAGTAGCAAGGCGTATCAAAAAAGCGGCGGGCAATGCCCGCCGTTTTTGATCCCGCGTGCGGCCTACCTGCGAAAGATTGGCAGGAAGGACGGCGTCTGTACCGGGTAGGTGACGGAGCCTTGGAGGCGGTAGATGTTGCCGTTGCCGAGGGAGGCGACGTACAGCTCGCCATTGACGTC
>CAYUYN010000367.1:0-4466 GCA_964449185.1 uncultured Anaerolineales bacterium
GCGAAAGCGCAGACCCAGGGGGTCTGCGCCGACGAACTGGCGAATATTACCACAAATAGCCGATACCTTCAACCCAGGACCTCATGACCGAAGACAACAACCCGCTGGGCAGCATCGATATTTCGCCCAACGCCATCGCCACCATCGCCAGCCAGGCCGTCCTGCGGTCTTACGGCGTGGTGGGCATGGCGAACAAAAACGTGGTCGACGGCCTGGCCCAGCGTCTCACCCGCGACCCGCGCCACGGCGTGGAGGTGGTGGTGGACGGCACGGCCGAGGCCGTCACGATTAACCTGTATATCGTGGTCGAATACGGCACGCGCATTTCCACCGTGGCCAGCAGCGTGGCCGGCACCGTGCGCTTTCACGTGGAGCGCGCGCTGGGCAGGCCGGTGGGCGACATCAACGTGCACGTCCAGGGGCTGCGCGTGAGCAACCCCGATGCTTGACCCCGCCGTTGGGAGAAGCGAGCCCGCGTGCCAGAAGCGTCTCGGACCTGTCGATGATCGTGCGTGACACCGGCGCCCGGCGAGTCGAGCGCCAATACCGGCTGGCGGCCGAGCTGCCCCGCTGCGATGGCCTGGGGTTCAAGCGGCTGGTCCACGCCGCGCTGACCTGGCTGGAGACCAACCACCAGGCCGTCAATGCGCTCAATGTCTTCCCCGTGCCGGATGGCGATACCGGCACCAACATGCTGATGACCATGCACGCGGCCTACAAAGAGATCGCCGACAGCAACGAGACCAGCGTGAGCAAGGTGGCGCACGCCGTGGCGCACGGCGCGCTGATGGGCGCGCGCGGCAACTCGGGCGTGATCCTGTCGCAGATTTGGCGCGGCTTTGCGCGCGGGCTGGGCGCCACCGACATCTTCGACATGGCAACCTTCGTGCGCGCCATGCGCGAAGCCTCCGACACGGCCTACCGCGGCGTGGTCAAGCCCGTGGAAGGCACCATCCTCACCGTCATCAAAGACACGGCCGCCGCCGCCGAGCGCGTGGGCCAGAGCCACCACGACCAGGACCTGCGCCACATGCTGGACGAGATCGTGGCCGGCGCGCATGCCTCCGTGCAGCGCACGCCCGAGCTGCTGCCCGTGCTCAAGCAGGCCGGCGTGGTCGACGCGGGCGGCAAGGGCTTCGCCATCCTCCTCGAGGGGATGCAGCGCTACCTGCGCGGCCAACGCCTGGACCAGTCCACCGAGCCGATTGCCGCGCCGCTCAACCTGGCCGCCGTGGGCGCCTCCCTGGACGCGGTGGAGCCGGGGCAGGAGTGGGAAGTGATCGTCGACTTCCGCCCCGGCGGCACGCTGCACCTCCCTACCCTGTACAGCCGGCTGGAAGAGATGGGGGCGTCCATCCAGGTCGGCGAGGGCGACGGCCTTTACCGTGTGCATATCCACCTGCTCAAGCTCCGGCGCCACGAACCCATCGAGTTGGCCGAAGAGCTGGGCACGGTGATGAAGGTCCACATGGAAAACCTGCTGGACCAGCTGGAGGGCCTCCAGGGCCAGGGCAGCGAGCCGGCCCTGCCGCTGCGGCCCGTGGAACCCGGCCAGATCGGCGTGGTGGCCGTTTCGCCCGGCCCGGGTTTCTCGCGCGTGCTGGCCTCGCTGGGCGTCGCCGCCATCGTCAGCGGCGGGCAGACCAACAACCCCTCCACCGAAGAAATTCTGGAAGCCGTCGGCGCGCTCCCCACCGACAATGTCATCCTCCTGCCCAACAACAAGAACATCATCCTGGCCGCGCAGCAGGCCGCCGACCTCTCGGTCAAGCGGGTGCGCCTCGTCCCCACGCGTTCCATGCCGCAAGGCATCGCCGCGCTGTACGCGCTCGTGCCCGATGGCGACCTGGAGAGTGTGTGCGCCGCCATGGAGCGCGCCCGCGGCGATGTGGAAACCGGCGAGGTCACGCGCGCCAGCCGCAGCGTGGAGATCGACGGCGTCAGCACCCGGGAGGGCGATATCATCGGCCTGCACAACGGCGTGCTGGCGGTGGCCGGCCAGTCGCTGCCGCAGGTGCTGCTCGCTCTGCTGGCGCACATGCGCTGCTCCGAGCGTGAGATCGTCACCCTGTATCACGGGGCCGAGATCACGCCCGCCGAGGCCGGCACCATGGCCGCCGCGGTCCAGGCCGCGTACTCGAACCTGAGCGTGGAAGTCCACAGCGGGGGCCAGCCGCACTATCACTACATCCTTTCGGCCGAATAACATTCACTGGCAACCTTAGACCCTATGGCCGGACGCACAACCCCCTCAGCCACGCGCCGCCGCGCCCCGCGCCGGCAGCGCCCCGCGCCCAATGCGCGCCGGCCGGCTGTCAGCCACGAGCCACTTCCCATGAGTCCTATGCCAAAAGTCCATATCGTTACCGACAGCAGTGCCCACTTCTTTGACCCCGACTTTCCCGCCAAGCACAACGTCACGGTGCTGCCCTTGCACATTGAGTTTGGCGCGCAGACACAGCCCGACGGCGCCGGCCTGAGCACCGAGCAGCTCTTCCAGCGGGTGGCCGCCGGCGCACCGGTGCCCACGGCGCAGGCGCCCAGCGCGCGCAAGTTCGCCGCCGTGTACGAAGACATCTGCCGCACCAACGACACCATCCTCTCCATCCACCTGTCCAGTAAGCTCAGCCGCACGGTGGCCAACGCGCGCCTGGGCACCGAAGAGGTGCTGGGCCGCTGCAAGATCCACGTGATCGATTCCCTGAGCACCTCCATCGGCCTGGGCCTGCTGGTGGAGGCCGCCGCCCTGGCCGCCGAGCGCGGTGAAAGCCAGGACGACATCGTGCGCATCGTGCGCGGCATGATCCCGCGCCTGTACGCCGTCTTCTTTATCGAGACCATGGAATACCTGGCAAAGTCCGCCCGCATCGGCAAGGCACAGGCCGTGCTGGGCTCCATGTTGGGCATCAAGCCCTTCCTGACCCTGGAAGACGGCGACATCGTGCCCATGGAGAAGGTGCGCACGCGCCAGCAGGCCGTGGAGAAGCTGGTGGAGTTCGTGGTGGAGTTCTCGAACATCGAGCACCTGGCCATCCTCCAGAACGGTGTCACCCACACCGACGACACGCGCCTGCTGCTGGAGCGGCTGGCGGCGGAATTCCCCGGCCGCACCTGGCCGGTGCTCACCTACGGCCCGGCGCTGGCCACCTTCCTCGGCCCGCATGCCATGGGCGTGGTGGTGCACGAAGGTGAAGGCGAGCCGGAGACGCTGCCGGCCGGCAGCGCCCGCCAACTCGACGAGGACCCCAAGCCGCGCAAGTCCAAGGACTGAGCCGCGTGCCGATCCGCGTCGTCGCCGACTCGAACTGTGATCTGCCCCCCGAGCTGGTAGCGCGCTACAACATTCTGATCATCCCGTCGCTGCTCATCCTCGCTGGGCAGCCTTTGCGCGACGGGGTCGATATTCCCCGCGCCGAGTTCTATCGCCGGCTGCCCCAGCTCAAGCCCCTGCCCACCACCGCCGCGCCGGCCGCCGGCGCCTTTGAGGCGGCTTTCCGGTCGTGCGGCGACGACCCGATTGTGTGCCTCACCGTCGCCGCCGCCTTCAGCGCCATCTACAGCGCGGCCCGCCTCGGCGCCGAGCCGTTTGGCGAGCAGGTCAGCCTGGTGGACTCGGGTCAGATCTCGATGGCGCTGGGCTGGCAGGTGCTGGCCGCCGCGGAAGCCGCCCACGCCGGCGCGCCTCTCGCCGAGGTGCTGGCCCGCGTGAAGGCCGTGCAAAAGTGTGTGCGCCTGTATGCGGCGCTGGACACCCTGGAGTATCTGCGGCGCGGGGGACGCGCCAGCCTGGTGAGCGCGCTGGTGGGCGAGCTGCTGCAGATCAAGCCCATCCTGGAAGTGAAGGCCGGCCAGGCCGTCATCCTGGCTAGAGTCCGCACCCAGTCCAAGGCCCGCGCCGAGCTGGCCGCCCGGGTAGAAGCGCTTGGCCCGCTGGCCCGCCTGGCCGTGCTGCACACCGCCTGCGAAGACAGGGCCCGCGCCCTGGCCGCCCGCCTGGCCCCGCGCACGGCCGAGCCGCCGCTCATCACCGAGGCCACGGCCGTGCTGGGCACACATGTGGGGCCGGGGGCGCTGGCAGTCGTCCCGGTCATAAAGTAGTAATTGGCTTCGGACAAATTACTAGTTACCAATTACCAATTACATCGTTTACAGGTAGAATCTAACTCATGCACCCTGCCCTTGACCAGCTTCAGCGCGTACTAAACCTCGAAATCGAAAAAGGCTATCCCAACAAGGCCATCATCGGCGGCCTGCCGAAGATGCTGGCGTTTTGGGAGGCCAATGCCCGCCGCGGCGGCCTTGATCCGGCCTTTATTGCCGGCATCGTCGAAAAGCTCAACGCCTATCCCGATCAGAGCGAGGCGGAGCGCGGGGCCGCCGTGCAGACCATGCTGGGCATGCTGCGCGACGCAGCCGCCAGCGCCGCACCCAAGGCCGCTACCTCCCAGCCAGCCCGCCCGCCCGAA
>CAYUYN010000368.1:0-4456 GCA_964449185.1 uncultured Anaerolineales bacterium
ACCCACTACCCACTACCCCAATGCTCAACGACTCCCGCATCGTCTTCGTCGGCTCCGGCGCCATGGCCGAGGCCATGATCTCCGGCCTGCTCAGCCAGGGCATCGCCCAGGCGCAGAATCTCGTCGCCGCCGGGCCGCGTGAGGAACGCGGCCACGAGCTGCAGCAGAAATACGGCGTGCTCCCCTGCACTGACAACGGCCAGGCCGTGGCCGGCGCTGATGTCGTGGTGATTGCCACCAAGCCGCAGGTGCTGCCCTCGCTGTACCCGGTTCTCAAAGGCCGCCTCCGCTCCGACGCGCTGGTGCTGTCCATCATCGCCGGTGCCCGCATTGACAGCATTGTCACCGGCCTGGCGCACGCCAGCGTCGTCCGCTCCATGCCCAACTCGCCCGCGCAGATTGGCGAGGGCATCACGGTCTGGATCGCGGCGCCCAGCGTTTCGATGGCCCAGCGCGAGCAGGCCCGCCTGCTGCTGGGCGCCCTTGGCCAGGAGGTCGAGGCCGACAACGAGGACCAGCTCGACATGGCCACGGCCCTATCCGGCACCGGCCCGGCTTATGTCTTCCTATTCATGGAAGCCCTGGTCGATGCCGGCGTGCACCTGGGGTTCTCGCGCCGGGTGGCCGAGCAGTTGGTGGTGCAGACCGTCAAAGGCTCGGTGGACTACTATATGCACTCGGCCAACCACCTGTCGCGGCTGCGCAACCAGGTCACGTCGCCAGGCGGCACTACCGCCGAGGCCCTGTATTACCTGGAGAAAGCGGGTTTCCGCACGGCCATCTCGCGCGCGGTGTGGGCCGCCTACCTGCGCAGCTCCGCGCTGGGGCAGGGGCGCAAGCGCGGCCACGCCCCCGACCAGGACAAGCAGTAGAATACAACCGTGTAGGGGGTGCATTTCATTTTGGGGCATGCCCTCACATAGGCATTATGACTCCCCTTCTCCTGGCCCGCGCCTTTGCTTTTCGCGGCCAGGAGACGCGCAGCGGCCGGGGGATGAGGCGGTCTGGCTCTTGCCCGTGGCCCCCAAGTGAAATACACCCGCGCTTATGGGAGCGGGTTGCACCCGCGCTTTCGTTTGTGAACTGCTGGACAAATCAAACGCTTTCCTGTATATATTATGCAGTTATCCATCCAAATTGACACCTTTCTACATACCCGCCCGCCCTCTGTGGCCCCTCTGGAGGTAAGCTACGCATGTCGGATTTCGTAAGAGATCTCACCGCCTCCCTTCAAAAGAAAATTGACGCCTTTGCCCCCAGCCTGGAAGCCCAAGACATCGGCTCCGTGCTCGAGGCCGGCGACGGCATCGCGCGCGCCTCGGGCCTTGGCGCGGTGCGCGCCCAAGAGTTGGTGCAGTTCGCCAACGGCGTGATCGGCATCGCCTTCAACCTGGAGCAGGACTCGGTCGGCCTCATCATCATGGGCGACTACAGCGGCATCGAACAGGGCATGTCCGTGCGCGGCACGGGCCGCATCGCCTCGGTGCCCGTCGGCGACGCCCTGATCGGCCGCGTGGTCAACGCCCTCGGCGTGCCCGTGGACGGCAAGGGCCCGATTAATGCCACCCAATTCCGCCCCATCGAGCGCATTGCCCCCGGCGTGATCGAGCGCAAGGACGTCAAGCGCCCCGTCCAATCCGGCATTAAGGCCATCGACGCCATGATCCCCGTCGGCCGCGGCCAGCGCGAGCTGATCATCGGCGACCGCCAGACCGGCAAGACCGCCATCGCCCTCGACACCATCCTCAACCAGAAGGGCAAGGACCTGTTCTGCATTTACGTCGCCATCGGCCAGAAGAAGGCCCAGGTGGCGCGCGTGGTCAACATCCTCGAAAAGCACGGCGCCATGGACTACACCACCGTGGTGGTGGCCTCGGCCGATGATGCCGCCGCCATGCAGTACGTGGCCCCCTACGCCGGCTGCGCCATGGGCGAAGAATTCTTGGAGACCGGCCGCGACGCCCTGATCGTCTACGACGACCTGTCCAAGCACGCCTGGGCCTATCGCCAGGTGTCGCTGCTCCTGCGTCGCCCGCCCGGCCGCGAAGCCTACCCGGGCGATGTGTTCTACCTGCACTCTCGCCTGCTCGAGCGCGCCGCGCAGCTTTCAGATGACCGCGGCGGCGGCTCGCTCACGGCCCTGCCCATCATCGAGACCCTGCTGGGCGACGTGTCGGCTTACGTGCCCACCAACGTTATTTCGATCACCGACGGCCAGATCTACCTGGAGGCCGACCTGTTCTACTCCGGCATCCGCCCGGCCGTCAACATCGGCATCTCGGTGTCGCGCGTGGGTGGTGATGCCCAAACCAAGGCCATGAAGCAGGTGGCCGGCCAGTTGAAGGGTGACATGGCCGCCTTCCGCGAGTTGGCCGCCTTCGCCACCTTCGGCTCCGACCTCGACAAGGGCACTCAGCGCCAGCTCGACCGGGGCTATCGCCTGACCGAGATCCTCAAGCAGCCCCAGTATCAGCCGCTGCCGGTGGAGGACGAGGTCATGGTCATCTACGCCGGCACGCGCGGCTACACCGACGCCATCCCGCTCGATCAAATGAAGAACTGGGAAGCCGGGTTCCGCCGCTTCATGGAGACCTCGCACCCCGAGCTCGGCCGCGACATTGCCCAGAAGAAGCTCATCGCGCCCGAGACTGAAGCGAAGCTCAAGGAAGCCATCAAGGCGTTCAACGCCGGCTGGCAAGGCTAGTCAGGACCAATGGCCTCTCTGCGCTCGATGCGGCTCCGCATGCGGAGCGTCCGAAATATCGCCCAGGTCACCCGCGCCCTGGAAGCCGTCAGCGCTTCCAAGGTGCGCCGCGCACAGCAGCAGGTCTTGGCCACGCGCGCCTATGCCAGCAAGGCCTACCAGGTGCTTCAGCACCTGGGCACCCAGCCCGGCTCGGCCGGCAGCCTGCACCCGCTGCTCCAGGCGCGCCCCGCGGTCAAGAGCATCACGGTCCTGCTCATCACCAGCGACCGCGGCCTGTGCGGCGCCTACAACACCAACATGGTGCGCGCGGCCATGGACTTCGTGCGCACCCAAAAGGCCGCGGTGAATTTTGTGGCCATTGGCCGCAAAGGCCGCGAGTTGCTCATGCGCCGCCGCCAACACCTGATCGCCGAATTCACCAACATTCCCGGCCACCCGGCCTTCGTGGACGTGTCCGCCATCGGCGAATTGGCTGTTCAGGAATTTCTCTCCGGCCGTGCGGATGAGGTCTACCTGGCCTACACCGACTACGTCAACATCCTGCGCCAGATCCCGCGCGTAAGGCCCCTTTTGCCCCTGCGGCCCGATGCCGAGATGAGCAGGGAGTCGGCCGGTCTGACCGCGGCCACCGCCGGGAGAACCGGGCCGGCGCCGGCTTACATCTACGAGCCCTCGCAGGAAGCCCTGCTCGACACCATCGTCCCGCGCTTCACGGCCCTGCAGGTGTACCAGGCCATTCTGGAGGCCCAGGCCAGCGAGCATTCTGCGCGCATGGTGGCCATGCGCAACGCCACCGACAGCGCCAAGGATCTGCTGGGCGCGCTGCAGCTTTACTACAATAAGGCCCGCCAGCTCTCGATTACCAGCGACCTGCTCGACATCGTCGGCGGCGTGGAAGCCCTGTCCAAGTCCGCGCGGATTGGCAGCGGCGACGACTAAGCTGTTGCGGCGAGCCAAGCTCAATTACAAGCTGTGGCGGCCGGCGAGCGCCGACCCCGCCGCTTTTCTCGGAGGCAAACATGGCAACGACAAACGGCAACGGCAACCGTCCGGCCGGCACGGTGGTGCAAGTCCTGGGCGGCGTGGTCGACTGCGAGTTTCCGGCTGGCCACCTGCCCGAGCTCTTCGACGCCATCGAAGTGCCGCGCGATGGCCAAACCCCCCTGATCTTGGAAGTCCAGAAGCATCTGGGTCACAACTGGGTGCGCACCGTGGCGATGGACAGCACCGATGGCCTGGCGCGCGGCGCCGACGCCTTCGGCACCGGCGCGTCGATCAAGGTGCCCGTGGGTCCCGCGACCCTGGGCCGCATCTTCAACGTCCTCGGCCAGCCGGTGGACAATGCCGGCCCGGTGATCACCGATACCTACTACCCCATCCATCGCCAGGCGCCGGCCTTTGACGACCAATCGACCAGCGTCCAGGTGTTTGAAACCGGCATCAAGGTCATTGACCTGATTGCGCCCTTCACCAAGGGCGGCAAGACCGGCGTGTTTGGCGGCGCCGGCGTGGGCAAGACCGTGATCATCACCGAGCTCATCTCCTCCATCGCGCGCGTGCACAAGGGCAACTCCGTGTTTGCCGGCGTGGGCGAGCGCACGCGTGAGGGCACCCAGCTCCGCCGCGAAATGGTGGAGTCGGGCGTGATGAAGGACACCGTGATGGTCTTCGGCCAGATGAACGAGCCGCCCGGCGTGCGCCTGCGCGTGGCGCTCACCGGCCTCACCATGGCCGAGTACTTCCGCGACC
>CAYUYN010000369.1:0-4448 GCA_964449185.1 uncultured Anaerolineales bacterium
GCCACCGGCATGCCCGGCCGCAGACCGGTCCAGCGCGCGGCCTGCTCGGTCAGGCCGCCGGCGCTGGCGCCCAGAGGGACCAGCGTGCGCGACATCTTCTCGTCGACGACGCGCTCAAAGCGCGGGTCGAGCGCTTTGAAGAAGTCATTGGGCGGAAAGCCGTCCTGCTTGGACCACAGGGCCTTGTAGCCGGCGGTGCACTCATTGCGCGTCTCGACGCCCGTGAGCTGCCAGACCACCCAGTCGGCCGCCTCCAACAGGCGGTCGGCGGCGGCGTAGACCTCCGGGGCCTCATCGAGGATCTGCCAGGCCTTGGGGAAGAACCACTCGGAGCTGATTTTGCCGCCGTAACGGTCGAGGAAGGTGTCACCGCGCTCGCGGGCGATCTGGTTGAGCCGGTTGGCCTCGGGCTGCGCGGCATGGTGCTTCCAGAGCTTGACCCACGCATGCGGATGGTGGCGCCACTCGGGCAGATTGCACAGCGGCGTGCCGGCGGCGGTGGTGGGCAGCATGGTGCAGGCGGTGAAGTCGATGCCCAGGCCGATGACGGCGGCGGGGTCAACGCCGCTCTGCGCGAGGACGGCCGGCACGGCGTTTTGGAAGACGGCCAGGTAGTCGTCCGGATCCTGCAAGGCCCAGTCGGGCTCGAGGCGAATTTGGGTGCCGGGCAGGCATTCGTCGATGACGCCGTGGGCGTAGGGATGGACCGCGGTGGCGATCTCCTGGCCGTTGGCGGCATCGACCAGCACGGCCCGGCCGGACTCAGTGCCGAAATCGACGCCAATGACATAGGTGGGCTTGGGCATAGCGGTTGGCCTCAGGGGGAGAGCAATGGGAAAGTGGAAAAGTGGTAATTGGGCGAGTTGAGGAGCAATTTTACATCGTTGCGGCGGGAGAGGCGAACGAGCGGAAAAACGTTGTAAGGGGGTGATAGACATCGCGGCGGTTTTCATCTACACTGCTGCCAACACCGCGACCGCCTGAGTGAACCGCTTACCTGATGTTGTGACGACCTCACCCTAAGACACCGCTGACCCACGGCTCAGCGGTGCTTTTTCATTACCGACCCGCCGCCCGCCCCTAAAACTGGAATGCCCGTCCCCATGAAAATTACAAAGATCGAGCAATTCTTTCCACGTCCGCGCACACGGCTGGTGAAGGTCAGCACCGACCAGGACTTGGTCGGGTGGGGGGAGACCACCCTGGAAGCGAAGCCGCAGAGCGTGCGCGCCGCGGTGGATGAGCTGGCCGAATATCTGCTGGGCAAAGACCCCCTGCGCATCGAGCAGCACTGGCAGTTCATCTACCGCTCGGCGTTCTTTCGCGCTGGGCCGGTGAACATGACGGCCCTCTCCGGCCTGGACCAGGCGCTGTGGGATATCGCCGGGAAGTACTTTGGCGTGCCCACCTATCAACTGCTGGGCGGCGCGGTGCGCGAGCGCCTGCGCGTGTATGCCCACTGGGGCATCGACAGCCTGGACGAGGCCGGGCTGGACGCTGCCCGGGCTCGGCTGGAGCGGCTGCAGCCGATGGGCTATACCGCCTACAAGTCGGGTCCGGCTGGCAAGTGGCGGGGGCACGAGCCGCCGGCGGTGATCGACCAGTTTGTGCGGCGGGCGTACCTGATGCGCGAGTGGGTGGGGCCGGAGGTGGAGCTGGCCTTCGACTTCCACGGCAAGATGACCCCGGCCCTGGCCATTGAGATCTGCCACGAGATCAAGGGCATGCGGCCGATGTTTGTAGAAGAGCCGGTGCCGCAGGAGAACGTCGGCGCGCTCAAGCAGGTGACGGACCATGTGCCCTTCCCGATTGCCACCGGCGAGCGGCTGCTGACGCGCTGGGAGTTCCGCGAAGTGCTGGAGCAGCACGCGGCCGCCTACATCCAGCCGGACGGTTCGCACGCCGGCGGCATCAGCGAGCTAAAGAAGATCGCCAACATGGCCGAGGTCTACTACGTGCACGTCCTGCCGCACTGCGCCATCGGCCCGGTCGCGTTTGCGGCCTGCTTGCAGGTCGATGCCGCCATCCCCAACTTTCTGGTGCAGGAGCAGGTGGATGCCTGCCTGGGGAACGGCCTGCTGGAAGAAAACTTTCAGGTGGTGGGCGGGCACGTGGCACTGCCCACCTTGCCGGGCCTCGGCTTCCGCATCAACGAGGCCGAAGCCCAGCAGAACATCGAGTACCGCGAAGAATTAGGCGGCGAGTACTACCATCCAGCGGATGGCAGCCTCGTCGATTGGTAGTGAGGCACAACCTGCAATGAAAGCCCAACTCAAAATGCATAACGGCACGCCCACGGTGTTTGTGGACGACCAGCCTTCGTTTTTTGGCTGCCACCTGGTGGGGTATATGTATCCCGATAAGCTGCAGGAACATCAGCCCTACGCGCGCCGGTACGCCGAGGCCGGCATCCACGTCTACTCGGTGGACAGCCTGACGCACGAGTGGGTGGGGCCGCGCCCGGACAACGCCAGCCACTACGATTTCACGCTGGTCGGGCCGCGCCTGGAAAGCTACATCGAGGTGGACCCGGAAGCGCAGTTCCTGCTGCGCGTGGGCCTGGACACCAAGTGGCTCCCGGCCAACTGGTGGAACGAGGTCTACCCGGACGACGTGGAGGTGCTGTCGGACGGCTCGCGGCATGGGCATTCCTTTGCCTCGCAGATCTGGCGCGCGCAGGCCAAGGACCTGCTGCGGGCCTTCATCGAGCACCTGCGCACGATTGGCCTGTATGACCGGGTGCTGGGTTTCCAGATTGGCGCGGGGTCATCGGGCGAGTGGATAAAAGATATGGGCTGCATGATGCTGCCCAGCACCGACCACAGCCCCGCCATGCGGCGGCACTTCCAGGGCTGGCTGCGCGAGCACTACCAGGGCGACGACGCCGCGCTGCAGGCCGCCTGGGCCGACCCGGCCGCCACCTTCGAGACGGCCGCGGTGCCTTCGGGCGAGGAACAACTGCACACGACCACGGGGCACTCGTTCCGCGACCCGCGCCGCGAGCAGAAGGTGATTGACTTCTACGCCTGCTACGCCGAGCTGTGCGCCGACGCCTTGATCGACCTATGCCGGACGGTGCGTGAGGCCACCCAGGGCGAGAAGCTGACCGGCGCCTTCTTCGGCTACGTGCTGGAGCTGGCCTGGAACATGGCTTTCTTCGTGACCAAAAGCACCGTGGCCGAAAGCGAAGTCTCGACCATGCAGCGCAGCGGGCACCTGGGGCTGGACCGCGTGCTGAACTCGCCCGAGATCGACTTTCTGGTCAGCCCGTACAGTTACGGCTTCCGCGGGCTGGGTGGGGATGGCCTGCCGATGCAGCCGGCTGAGTCCCTGCGCGCGCACGGCAAGCTCTACTTGATGGAAGAAGACTCGCTGATGCACAACAACTTCGACCCGGGCGGGCGCAACCAGGCCGTGGAAGACCACGTCGCGGTCTACCAGCGCAACTTCGCCCAGGCCATCACCCACGCCCACGGGGTCACCTGGTTCGAGACCCACCAACTGCACGAGGCCGACAGCCTGGTGGAGGAACGCAGCCGGTGGCTGAAGCGCTTTCAGGCGTTGGGCACCTGGGCGCTGGACCTGGATCGCACGCCCGCGTCCCAAGTGGCGGTGTTTCTGGACCTGGAGTCGTACTACTACGAGTCGATCCAGAACAACGTCGACATCCCCCTGATCTGGCGGCAGCGGCTGACGAGCCTGAACCGCTTTGGCGCGCCGCACGACGTGTACCTCCTAGACGACCTGCTGGCGGGCGGACTGCCGGACTACAAGCTGTATGTGTTCCTCAATCCGTTCCACCTGAACAACCGCCGGCGGGAGAAGCTGAAGCAGGTGCTGCGGCGGGACGGGCGCGTGGCGCTGTGGCTGTATGCCGCGGGCCTGTTGAACACGGACGACGGCAACCGCGCCAGCGAGCCCCTGTACCGCGACCACATGCACGACCTGACCGGGCTGCGCTTTGGCCAGGGCGACAGCCCCTGGGGGCCGCTGATGCACGTGACCAACTTCAGGCACCCGATTACGAAGGGTCTGCCGCAGGACTGGTTCTGGGGCTCCACCAACCCGATTGGGCCGTTGTTCCACCTGGAAGACCCGGAGGCCACGACCCTGGGCCAGGTGGTGTACTCGCTGGGACGCTGCAAGCCGGGCTTTGGCGTGAAGACGTTCAACGCCGGCGACACGGGCGCGGCCTGGAGCTCGGTCTACATGGCCTCGCCGGATGTGCCCGCGCCGGTGCTGCGCGGCATTGCGCGCTGGGCGGGGGTGCACCTGTACAACGAAGACGGCGACGTGCTGTATGCCACGCCCGAGCTGTTGAGCGTGCACAGCGTGGCCGGGGGCCCGCGCACGTTCACGCTGCCCAAGCGGGCCGAGGTCGTTTACGACCTGTTTAATGAGTGCGTGGTGGCCCGCGACACGGCCGAGTTCCGGGTGGAGCTGCCGCC
>CAYUYN010000370.1:0-4440 GCA_964449185.1 uncultured Anaerolineales bacterium
CCGACTCGGTGGACGGCACGCGCTGCACGCGGTGCACGCCCGACTCGTACTTCAGGCGCGAGAAGGCTCCCTTGCCCTTGATCTGGAAGGTCACTTCCTTAAAGCCGCCCACGCCGGTCTCGTTGGCCGACAGCAGCTCGGGCTTCCAGTGGCGCTCTTCAGAGTAGCGCGTGTACATGCGGAACAGGTCGGCCGCGAACAAACCGGCCTCGTCACCACCCGCGCCCGCGCGCACTTCCACGATCACGTTGCGCTCGTCGCGCGGGTCCTTGGGCACCAGCATCAGGCGCAGGCGCTGCTCGCTCTCGGCCTGCTCGCGCTCCAGCCGGCGCACCTCGTCCTCGGCCAGATCGGCCATGGCCGGGTCGGTCAGCAAGGCCCGCGCGCCCTCCAGGTCGCTCACCAGCGACCGGTAGGCGCGCGCCGCCGCCACGATCTCTTCCAGGTCCGAACGCTCCTTAGCGTACTCGGCCAACTTGGAATAGTCGCTGTTGCCCTCCGCCATCAGGCGGTTCAGTTCGTCGTAGCGGGCCTCAATGCCCGCGAGCTTGGGTAACATAGGCCCTCAAAAACGCCACGCAGCGGCGTGGCGGATAGAGGGAATTATACCGCAGGAGGGAGTGAGGAGTTGTGGAGGTATGGAGGCGTGTGGGGGTGTGGGGGTGTGGGAGAAGGATTCGGAACTACGCCCGCTTCCTCGGCGTCTTGTACCGTAGATGCTTTTCGCCGCCGCGTCAAGAGACGGGCGATCCACCCGCCCCCCGCCCATCCGACCTGTTCGCCTGGAGGTTGCCATGCTGCGTCTACGTCACGCCCTGCTGTGGTTGGCCCTGCTGGGCCTGCTGCTGCCCGCCGCCGTGCACGCCGACGGCATCATCATCGACCCGCCGCCCCCGTGTCCCTTTGAAGGCGCGTGCCCGCCCGAGCCTAACCCACGGCCCCTTTTCCCCTTGGCCGTGCAGTATCACCGCGTCACCGTCACCATCGACAACCAGATCGCCACCACCCGCGTAGACCAGCTCTTCCGCAACGACTTCGACTTCACCGTCGAAGGCACCTACATGTTCCCCATCCCGGCCGAGGCGGCCGTGAGCGACTTTGCCATGTGGGTCGACGGCCAGCGCTTGCAGGGCGAAGTGCTCACCGCCGAAGAGGCCCGCCAGATCTACGACGATATCGTGCGCCGCACGCTGGACCCGGCCCTGTTGGAGTATGCCGGGCGCGGCGCGGTGCAGGCCACCATCTTCCCCATCCCACCGGGCGAGACGCGCCGGGTGGAGCTGGAATATTCGCAGGTGCTGCCGGCCGATAACGGCCTCATCCACTACGCGTATCCGCTCAACACCGAGAAGTTCTCCACCACGCCGCTGGAGCAGGTGAGCGTGTCGGTCAACGTTGTGTCCGCCGACGCGGTGCGCGCCATCTACTCGCCCTCGCACAACATCGCCGTGGCGCGCGACGGCCAGTTCCGCTTCTCGGCCGGCTACGAGGCCAACCAGGTGACGCCCGACACCGACTTCGAGCTTTACTACTCGGTCTCGCCCGAGGACATCGGCGTCAACACCCTCACCTACCGCGACCCGGCCACCGGCGAAGGCTTCTTCGTGCTGCTGGCCGCGCCCAGCCTGGTGGTGGACAGCACCCGCGTGGTCGCCAAGGATGTGATCGTCATCCTCGACCAATCCGGCTCGATGGAGGGCGAGAAGTTCGCCCAGGCCCAGAGCGCGCTGGAATACGTGCTCGACCACCTCAACCCCGAAGACCGCTTCAACCTGATCGCCTTCAGCACCGGCACGCGCGCCTACGAGCGCGACCTGCAGCCGGCGGCGAACGCGGCCGAGGCCCGGGCGTGGGTGCGCGCGCTGCGCGCCGAGGGCGGCACCAACATCAACCTGGCGCTGCTCGACGCGCTGGCCCAGGTGCCGGCCGGCTCCAAGCGCCCGGCCATCATCCTCTTCCTCACCGACGGCCTGGCCACCGAGGGCGAGGTCGAGACCATCAGCATCCTGGCCAACACCGCCCAGGCCGCGCCCGAGAACGTGCGCCTGTTTGCCTTTGGCGTCGGCGACGATGTGGACACCGTCCTGCTCGACACCCTGGTCGAGCAGCATCACGGCGCCAGCAGCTATGTGCGGCCCGGCGAGAACATCAACGAGATCGTCTCTGGCTTTTACAGCAAGGTCAGCACGCCGGTGCTGGCCAACCTGCGGCTTGATTTTGGCGACGTAATCGTGGAGGACCTCCACCCCGAGCCCCTGCCCGACTTGTTTGCCGGTTCGCAGCTCGTGGTCACCGGCCACTACCGCGGCGCCGGTCCCACCACGCTGCGGCTGACGGGCACGGTCAACGGCCAGCCGCGCACCTTCACCTTCCCCGACCAAAACTTCCGCTCGGCCGGCGGCAGCGACTTCATCCCGCGGCTGTGGGCCACCCGCCGCATCGGCTATCTGCTCAACCAGGTGCGCCTGCACGGCGAGAACGCGGAGCTCATCGACAGCATCGTCAAGCTCAGCATCCGCTACGGCATCGTGACGCCTTACACGTCCTACCTGGTCACCGAAGACGGCCTGGACCTGCTGACCGAAGAAGGCCGCGGCGCCCTGGCCGATGAGGTCTATGCCGCCGCCGCGGCCGCCACCGAAGAAGTGTCCGGCGAGGCCGCCGTGGACACCGCCCAGGACCAGTCGGACCTGGCCGGGGCGGGCGCGCCCGCCCCGGTGGAGGGCGCGGCCGCCGAGGTGGTGCGCATCGTGGGCGACCGCACCTTCCTCTTGAGCGACGGCGTGTGGATCGACACCGCCTTTGACCCGACGCGCCTGCAAGCCACCCCGGTGAGCTTTGCCAGCGAGGCCTACTTTGACCTGCTGGCCGCGCGGCCCGAGCTGCGCAGCGCCTTCGCCCTCGGCCCGCGCGTCATCGCCCTGGCAGACGACGGCACGCCCTACGAGGTCGTCGAAGGCGATACGCCCCTGCTGAACATCCCGCCCACCTATACCCCGGTGGTCGTGGCCCAGAACATGCAATCCACGCCCGTCCCGGGCACGCCCCAACCCGTTGGCGGCACGCCCGTGCTCGCGGGCACCGCCAGCTTGCCCATTCTTATCCAGCCCAGCAACCCGCAGGCCGCGAACCTGAACAGCATCGTCATCCCGGCCCTCATCGTCATTGGCGTCTCCGCCGCCGCCGTGGCCGTCCTCCTGCTCACGCAGCGCAAGGAGAAAAAATGAACACGGACGCATCCCACAGGCCTGTGCCAAACAGTGGGATAAGGATGAAGACGAAACGCTACGCGTGAAGGATGAAAAAAGACTTCGTCGTGAAACAATTGAGGAAATCAGGGGGCAGGTGGAGGGGCGCAAGAATTGAGGCAGCGGTTTCCAGCGGATTGTGAAGCAGATTGAACGGATTTGGTTGCAGTGCGGGGAGGGTGGGTGAGGCGTGGGTGGGCCACGACGAGACCCCAAGGGTTTTAAAAACCCTTGGGGTCTGGGTTTGCCAGAGGCGCGGGCCACGACACACTTGTCCCCGAAGCGCAGCGGAGCGGGAGGGACAAGGGGCAGGCCGCCTGCATGCCCGAAGCCGACGCAATGCGTGAGAAGGCCCTGCGTCTCGACCGGAGAGACAGTTACAAATTGCCAGTGGACAACTACATCCCCGAGGCCCAACTGTGGGGCGATGGCCGGCTGATACGGGTGCAGACCGGCAGCAGCGGCGAGCGCCGCGTGCTCACGGCGCAACTGACCACCGCCGAGATGGAAACCCGGCTGCGGTCGTTTGTGGACGCCGGCTTTTTTGGCTGGCAGGACAACTACGCCGATTACAGCGTCACCGACCAGCCCAGCACCTGCCTGGAAGTGAACCGGCTGAGCGCCAACAAACAGGTCTGCGAATACTATCGTGGCGCGCCCAAGGCCTTCCACCAGTTGGTGGGCGACATGGCTTCCGGCGCCGGCCACCCCGGCGCGGACTTTGTGCCCCAGCGCGGCTATCTCACCGCTTACCCCCAAACGCTCAGCCCCTCCCAGCAGCAGTCGCCCGACCTGGGCCAGTGGCAGTGGCCGGCCGAAGGCGTGGGCTTCTCGCTGCCCGAGGCCGAAAACGGCCGCTGGATCGATGGACCCGCCCTCACCCTGGCCTGGAGCATCACCAGCGCCAACCAGTGGAACCCCCGGGTGCAGGATGACGTCAATTATTATCAGATCACCGTGCGCGTGCCGGAGGTGAGCTGGGTACACCCGCCGGCGGGGCCGTAAGAGCTGTGTGGAGGTATGGAAGTGTGGATGTGGTTGAAAGACCGCGAAGTGACGACTTCGGTCGCTCCGTCTTTGAGGTGAATAGAGGGAACGACTGAAGTCGTCACTACGGCCTCAACGTCCGTCGTCCGTCGTCAATTTTCTTCCGAGGTCTCCGTCATGCATCGCCCTGCAATTACCCATTACC
>CAYUYN010000371.1:0-4425 GCA_964449185.1 uncultured Anaerolineales bacterium
CCTCGAGGTCGAGCTCGCCGGCCTGGTCGGCCAGTTGGCGCAGGCGGTCGGCGGCGCCCTCGGCGTTGCCCTGCGCCAGGTCGGCGGCGGCCGATTGGGTGATGGATTGTTCGCTCAGGGCCTCGGTCAGTGCGTCCATGGCGGCCTGAGCCTCATCCGCGTTGGGTGTCTCGCCGGCACTGTTCTGGCCGTTCTCCTCGCCGCTGCCGTCATCGCCGCCGGGCGGGGCATTGGGCTGGTCTTCCGGCGCGAGGCCAGGCAAGGGCAGTGGCTCCTCGGCGGCCAGCGCCGGCAAATTCGGGGGCTGGGCCGGCGAAGCCAACAGCGGCGGCGGCGCATCCAGAGTGGTGGCGTTGAGGTAGATGCCGAAGAGCAGGGCCAGCGCCACCACGCTCAGCGCCAGGTCGGTCCACGGCATATGGTTCTGCCGCGAGAGATGGCCGCGGATGGTGCGCAGCAGGTTGTTGGCCGACTGCAGCAGGCGCTGCTCCAGGTAGTTGCCGGGCGCGCGCTCGGCAATCTCGCTGGCCGTGCTCAAACGGTCGCGCAGCTTGAAGGCCGCGTCGAGCCGGCGGGCCAGCCGGGGGATGGGGATGGGCCACAACAGGCTGCTGGGAAAGAGCACCATGAAAATGGCGTAGCTGATGGCGCCCCAGACCACAACGCTGATGGGCCAGTCGTTGGCCTGCGAAAGCTGCCAGCCGCCCACGCCAATGGCCACCGAAATCCAAAAACTGCGCAGGAACAGGCGCAGCAGTCGCCAATACCAGAGGGGACGGACGGCCCACCAGACGCGCTGCGCAAAGGGGGTCGATTGACCTCTCATAAGATGCGGGGCTCCCGGCGCCGGCGGACAAACAGCAGGCGCACACACTCCAACGCCAGCAAGACCAGCGCCACGCTCGCGCCAATTGTGATGATCTGGCGGCTGGCGTCACGCCGGCGGGCCACCTGGGCGGCACGCTGGCTGTACAGGTTGTTTAGGGTCTCCACAGCCAAGCGCTCGCCCGCGGCATCGCCCAGGACCTGGAATTTGGGCACCAGCGCCAGCAGGTCTGCCTCAACCTGGCTGTTGGGCCCGGGCGCGGCGCGCGACTGCACCCCGGCCAACTCTTCACGCAGCGACAGTATCTGTTGAAGGTAGTCGGCATGGGCGCTGAGCACGCTGGCGTTGGCGGCGTCGCCAATGGCGGCAAAGGCATTTTGCGCCTGCAAGGCCAGCTCCAGGGCCTGCTCGTAGTTGCCGGCCTGGAGGGCCTCGTTCAGGGCGGCGGTCAGCTCGCGCGCGGCCAATCCCTGCTGGGCCTCTTCGCGGAGCACCTGGGCGCGGGTGATGGCGCCGGTCTGCCCTGTCAGTTCAAGGAAGGGCAGGATGCCGTCCAGCGCGGCCGCCACCTGCGCATAGGCGCCGCTGTCGAGGGCGTTTTCGAAAGGTGTCAGATCGTAGTTGTAGAGCGCGTTGTGCTGCCAGCCGCTGTCCACATAACTGGGCAGGAAAGCCCACCATTCGGCTTCTAACTGCTCCACGGGCTGGCCGTAAACGGCGGTCATGGCCGAGCGGTAGCTGTGGCCCTCGCCCAGCCCCTTGACCACCTTGAGCAGGGCCTCGAAGCCGTAATGGTCGCTCAGGTAAGCGGCCACCGACAACGCCTGGGCGCTGGCCAGCTCGCGGTCCATTTGGATCGTCGTCCCTTCGAGCAGCTCGGGCCACGGCAGCAATGCGCCGCGCCCCGCCGGCAAGGCCGCTCGCAAGCGGTCGACGGCGGCCTCGGTCTGGTCGCCCGGGATCTCAACGTACTGGTTGATGCCCAGCGCCAGGCCGGGTGGGAGGTTGTCGCCGGAGAGACTGGCCAAAAACAAGCCGCTCAATTCGTGGCGGACCATGTTCAGGCCAGCGGGCGAGGCGAGCAGCCCGGCCGGCAGCGGGCCGATGAGCGCAATTTCACGGCTGCCGACGCGGGTGTGATAGGGGCTGGCGATGAGCGTGGACTTGGCCGCGTTGAGGTGGAGAAACTGGGGCCAGTCGGCATAGACCCGGACGTTGATCGGCAGGGTCAGCGACGCGCCGTACAGCTTTTCGAGTTGGGTATAGGTCTGGTCGAGGGTCGCGCCGCGTTGGTCGGCAAAGCCGCGCAGGTCGGCTTCGTATTCGGCCGGGCCCAGCAGGACAAACCGGCCCAGGGGGATTTCCACGGCGGGTATGGGGGTGGCCGTCTGCGCGCCGGCGGGCGCCGGCGCGGCGGCCGCCAACCCAGCGATGAACACGGCGGGCAGCAGCCAGCCACGGCTGAATGACTTTGCCCGTTGTCGTCCGCAACCACCCATCTGCACTCAGCCACTCCAATACTGAAGACCGCGAGCCCTACACCGGGCTCGGTTACCGCATACCTGGGCGCCGCGCCCCGAGACGACTTGGCGCCGACTGCACCGGTTCACATTGACCTACCTTTGAGTGAGGCACAGTATACCTGATTATGTCTTTTTGGCAGTTAGGGGGCTGGGATGGCCCACCAATTCCTCCCTCCCACTTACCAAGAGCATGGTGCGCCCCAGCCGAACCGGTACTATAATTGGAACCCATGAAGACGCTGACAACCCCCCTCCGACTACTGGTGGTCGTTTGGCTGGTACTGGGCTGGGTCCTGCCTGGGCTGGTGGCGGCTGGGCCGACGGCCCAGGTGCAGCAGCCCACGATCCACATCCACAACCTGCTGGGCCCCGCCCAAGTCACGGATCCTAACGGCCTGGACGCGCTGCGGGTGACCCTGGATTTCACCCTGCTCAACAATGTCGGGGAGGTCATGCCCGGCATCGCCATCGGCTCGGCGACCCTGGACCTGGAAGACGGCAGCCGCAACCCAGCGCCGATCACCGAGATCACCGAGCCTTGGACGGTGGGCCTGCTGGTCGACAGCAGCCGCACCCTCTTTCTAAGCTCCGCCAACACCGCCTTCAAGGCGGCGCGCGGCGACATTATTGACGCTGTGGGCCTGCTGCCGGATGGCAGCACCGTGGGCGTGTTGACGTTTGACGCCACAACGAAACTCCTCGAAGACTTTACCGCCGATAAGACCAAGATACAGACGGCCCTGCTCCAGCGCTGGAAGCCGGTCAACAACGCCGTGAGCTGCCTGTACGCCGGCGCCATGCAGGCGCTGACGGAAATCGCCCCGAAGCCGGGACGGAAAGCGCTCATTATTCTCACGGCCAGCGCCAACACCTGCGGCGATCTGCCGCAAGCCGTGGTTGAGGCTGCCAACCAGAATAATGTGCAGATCTACGGCGTGGCCATCCGTGGTTTCGCGGCGGTGCCCGGTGAGCTGCAGTTGCTGGCCGACGGCACCGGCGGTTTGGTGGACACGCGCAACGCCAACGACGTCAACTTCTCCTTCTTGAACATTACCAATGCGCTCAACCTCCAGCGCCGCGCCACCGCCACCTTCTATCCGCTGATTGGCCCGCACGAGGCCACCTTGAGCCTGGTGCTGCCCGATAATTCAACCATCCAATCGCTGCCGCAGACGATTGTGGCTGAGCGCAACTTTGAAGCGCCCCCGACCCTGAGCATTCAGGGTGAGGTCCTCTTCAAGAAAGAAAATCTGCAGGTCAACCTGGCCCTGACCAGCCCGGCGCTGGTGGATCACCTGGAAGCGACCGTGATCGACGTGATTACGGAGCAGGCGGTGATCGAAAACTTCGTGATCCCAAAGGCCCAAGGCCAAATCGAAGTCCCCGTTGGGAAACTGCCTGAAGGTCAGAAGTTTCGCCTGCGGCTGGCGATGATCAATGCCGACCAGGTGGTCCTGCAGCCGGTGGTTGAAAAAGAGTTCACGGTGCAGCCCGTGGTGCCGGTGCTGCTGATTACCAATGTGGAGGTGCCCGCCGCCGAGGCCACGGACGGGGCCTTTGTGGTGACCCTCCAGCGCGAAAACCTGGATGAGGTGGTCAAGTACCGGGTGGCGTTGGTGCCCAATGGCACCACGGTGCCGGTGGCGGGCACCGTCAACATCGTGCCGCTGGCCCTGACGGTGAGCGTTCCGGTGGTCGATAAGCTGCCGTCCGGCCAGTATCAGGTAATGGTGGAGCCCTTGGCTGAGGACGATACCGTCCTGCTGCCCGCCATCCTTACCGACCAGTTCACCTACACCGCGCCCGATCCGCGCGCGATCTTCTTCCGCAACCTGGCGAACAACCCCCTGGCCATCGCCGGCATCAGCCTGGCCACCGCGCTGGGCTGCATTGGGTTTGTCGCGGTGATCTTTTTTGTGGTGTCGGCGGCGCGGCCGCGCCAGGGACGCCTGCCCAAGGCCGTGGACCTGTCCCTGCCGGATGTGAAGCGCCGCGCGCCCGCGCCGGTGTTGGACTCGGTCTCCATGCGGCCGCCCTCCGATCCCCCACGCCCGGCGCGTCCTTCCGCGCCGCGCC
>CAYUYN010000372.1:0-4423 GCA_964449185.1 uncultured Anaerolineales bacterium
CTCGACCCCACCTGCGGCAGCGGCACCACCGCCTACGTGGCCGAACAATGGGGCCGCCGCTGGGTCACCTGCGACACCAGTCGCGTGCCGCTCGCCCTGGCCCGCCAACGCCTGCTGACCGCTACCTTTCACTGGTACGAGTTGCGCGACGCCGATGCCGGTGTGCACGGCGGCTTCAAGTACGAAGGCCGGCAGAACACCCGGGGCGAGGACGTCGGCGGCATCGTCCCGCACATCACACTCAAGTCCATCGCGCAGAACGAAAAGCCCGAAGAGGAAGTCCTGGTTGACCGGCCCAATGTGGTCTCGGGCATAGTCCGTGTCTCCGGCCCGTTCGTGGTAGAGGCCTCGATCCCAACCCCGCTGAACATCGAAGACCCGGACCAACCGCCGGCCGCCGCGCCGCAGCCGGTCTCCGCCGACCATTACAGCCGGATGCTGCAAGCCCTGCGCCTCTCGCCCGTCCTGCGCCTGCCCGGCAATAAGACCGTCCAGTTCAAAAGCGTCCGTGCCCCGGCGCGGGCGCTCAGCCTGCACGCCGAGGCCGTCACCGCCGGCAATGGCGCCCAGCCCGTGGCCTTTGTCTTTGGTCCGGAGAGCGGCGCGGTCAGCGAGCGCCTGGTTTTCGAGGCGGGCAAGGAAGCTAACGGGAAAAACTACAAGCATTTGTATGTGATCGGCTTTGCCGCCCAGGATGCCGCCCACAAGCTCATCGCCGGCGCCGAGGGCGTCTATGGTTTACCCACCACCTACGTCAGCGCCACCATGGACCTCGCCATGGGCGACCTGCTCAAGACCAGCCGCGCCAGTCAGGTCTTCAGCGTCAGCGGCCAGCCGGATGTCAGGCTCATCCGGCGCAAAGACAAGGACGACCAGGGACAGCCTCTGTATCACGTCGAGCTGCTCGGCCTGGATGTGTTCGACCCCATCACCATGGCTGTCGAGCACGAGCGCGGCGAGAACGTGCCGGCCTGGTTGCTGGACACCGACTTCAACGAGTCCGCCGCCTTTATCGTCGGCCAGGCGTTCTTCCCGCGCACCAGCGCCTGGGACAGCCTGAAGCGCGCCCTGAAAGGCGCCTACGATGACAGCGTCTGGGACCACCTGGCCGGCACGGTCAGCCAGCCCTTTACGACCGGCGAGCAGGGCCGCATCGCCGTCAAGGTCATCGACGATCGCGGCAACGAGCTGTTTGTGATGAAAGAGCTCAAGGAGGCGGAGCAGGAGCCATGACGGCGCTGCACGAGGTCCCCAACCCCATCATCAACAGCCCGTTTGCCGAACCGGCGCGGCACTACGTCATCAAACCGGGCGAGCCCGCCCGGCTGGAAGACGGCCGGCGCCCGGCCATGTACTACTACCGCCCCCCCCATGCCGCGCCCGGCGACGTGGTCGGCGAAGCGGTCGATCTGCCCCTGGTCAACGATCTCCGCGCCCGGGTCAAGGCCTGGCGCCAGGCCGGTTACCCCGGCGTCACCCGCACCACCGACGAGCTCCTGCGCTATTGGCGCCGGCCCGAGCGCGAGCGCAAGCTGTTCTTCTGCCAGCTCGAAGCGGCCGAGACGATAATTTTCCTCATTGAGGCCCGCGCCGATATGCGCCAGGGCCTCACCGTTCAGCGCGACGAGCCCGGCGAGGAGGGGCGCGCCAAAGGCTACAGCGGCTTCACCCGCTACGCCTGCAAGATGGCCACCGGTTCCGGCAAGACCACCGTCATCGGCCTGCTGGCGGCCTGGAGCCTCCTTAACAAGGTGAATGACCACGGCGACGCCCGCTTCTCGGATGTCGCGCTGGTCGTCTGCCCCAATATCACCATCCGCGACCGGCTGGCCGAGCTCGACCCGCAGCTTGGCGAGCGCAGCCTGTACCGCACCCGCGACCTGGTGCCCCCGCACCTGATGGACACGCTCCGGCGTGGCAAGGTGCTTATTCTCAACTGGCAGCAGCTTCAGCCCCAGGAGATGGGCCAGGTTGGCGGCGTGGGTGCCCGCGTCGTCCAGCGCGGCCCCCAGTCCGACTCGGCCCTGGTCCAGCACGTGTTGGGCCAGCGCATCGGCGGTAAGGGCAACCTGCTGGTCTTTAACGACGAGGCCCATCACGCCTACCGGCTCAGGCCCAGCGAGGCCGAGTCAGGCGAGGAGCAGATCCCCCTGCTTGGCGACGCGGCGGCGGAAGCCGCAACCCCGGCGGCCGAGGCCGACGAGTTGGTCAGCGCCAAGGAGGCCACGGTCTGGGTCGAAGGCCTGGACAAGATCAACAAGCTGCGCGGCATTAATGCCTGCATTGATCTCTCGGCCACGCCCTACTATTTGAACAACACCGGCAATGAGCCGGGCCGCCCCTTCCCCTGGGTCGTTTGCGATTTCGGCCTGGTCGACGCCATCGAGAGCGGGTTGGTCAAGATACCGCAGTTGCCCATCCAGGACCCCACCGGCGCCGAGACCGCCGCCTATTTCAACATCTGGAAGTGGATCGTCGAAAAGAAGCTCACCCCCGCCGAGCGCGGCGGCCGGCGCGGGCAGATCAGCCCCAAAGCCGTCGTCAAGTATGCCCATACCCCCATCGCCCAATTGGCTGGCTCCTGGCGCGAGACTTTTCTGGAGTGGCAGGCTGAGCCCGCCAGTCACCCCACCCCGCCGGTCTTTATCATTGTCTGCCGCGACACGCGGCTGGCTAAAGTCCTCTTCGACTGGATTGCCCAGGGCGATAGCGAGGTGGCCGCGCCGATCGAAGAGTTCGTCAACCGCGCCGGTCAGGAATACACCGTGCGCGTCGATTCGCGCGTGGTGGAAGACCTGGAAGCCGGCAAGAGCGCCGAAAGCCAGCGCCTGCGCTTTGTCCTGCAGACCATCGGCAAGACCCAGTGGCCCGGCGGCCAGCCGCCCGCCGATTGGCTGGAGTTGGCCAAAAAGCTGGACATTGCCGATCCCACCGTCCCGCCCGGCCGTGACATTCGCTGCATCATCTCGGTCGCCATGCTCACCGAGGGCTGGGATGCCACGACCGTCACGCATATCATTGGCCTGCGCCCCTTCCAGTCTCAGCTTTTGTGCGAGCAGGTCGTAGGCCGGGGCCTCCGGCGCTCGCGCTATGACGTGCTGGACGTGGACAAGCCCGAAGACATACCCGAGGAAACGGCCAAGGTCTACGGCGTGCCCTTTGAGGTCATTCCGTTCAAGCAGGCGCCGCGCGGCCAGCCCCCTCCCCCGGCCCGCGTCGAGCACGTCTATGCCCTGCCCGAGCGCGCCCACCTGGCCATCACGTTCCCGCGTGTCGACGGCTATGCCTTCGCCATCAAGAGCCGCGTCCAGTTGAACTGGGAGAGCGTGCCTACCCTGACCCTCGATCCGCTCCACATCCCGCCCGAGACCACGGTCAAGGGGCTGGCCTGGACCGCGGGTGAGCGGCCGACACTCTATGGACCGGGCCGCATGGCCCTCGTCACGCTGGAGGACTGGCGCAAGCAATACCGCCTCCAGCAGTTAGAGTTCGAGCTTGCCAAAACGCTTACCCGGGCCTACGTCGCCATGCCCGAGTGTGAGGTGCCCGCCCACGCCCTGTTTTCGCAATTGGTCCCTGTAGTACAGCGTTTTGTTCGCGAGAAGGTGGAAGTACGCGCGGGCTATGACCGGCGCGACGTCTTCCTCAATCCCTATTATGGCTGGATGGTCGAAACCCTCCGAGAGAACCTTCGGGCGGACGTCGCCAGCGGCGAGGCCCCCGAAATGCCGCTGGTCGAGAAAGGCCGCGAAACCGGCTCCACGGCCGAGGCCGACTTCTGGACCAGCCGGCCGGTACAGGAGGTCACCCGCTCGCACCTCAACTACATGGTCGCCGACACGCGCCAGTGGGAGCAGAGCACGGCCTACTACCTCGATAACCACCCCAACGTGGTCGCCTTTGTTAAGAACGCCGGCCTGGGCTTCGCCATTCCCTATTTGCACGATGGCGACAAGCACGAATACGTCCCCGACTACTTGGTGCGCCTGCAATGGGAGGGGCGCGAGTTGGGAACCCTGATCCTTGAGATGAAGGGGCTGGACAACCTGGCGCAGGTCAAGCGCGCCGCCGCCGAGCGTTGGGTGAACGCTGTTAACGCTGATGGCCGCTTTGGCGCCTGGCGCTATAAGGTGATTTACGACCCAGCCCGCACGCGTGAAGCAGTCGCTACCATTGCCGAGCACTGGGGTTGATCCCTGATATCAGCAGCAGTTTTCCATTCAAACCCAGACCCCCAGGGTTTCTTAAAACCCTGGGGGTCTCGCCTCGTCCAGAAGTTCCAGCCCCTTGACCACGCGCCTATCCGCCTCCGCTTGCCTCTAGAACAATTACGGTTACGCTTTCCTCACACGCCGGCCTGGCCGCCTCTAGGGACAAGCCATCAAGTTCTGTCGCAACGGCACGTGGCCAGGAGGCACCCCCC
>CAYUYN010000373.1:0-4418 GCA_964449185.1 uncultured Anaerolineales bacterium
GGCGGCGGGCCGGCGGCGCGCACACCCGCGCGCTCGTCCCTGCTGCGCAGCCTGGCGCAGGTCTTCGAGCATCGCGACTTCCGGCTGTACCTGTTTGGCGCCGGCCTGGTCACGCTGGCCTTGGGTCCGGTCAGCGGCTTTCTGCCGCTGTTTATGAGCGAGCAAGTCGGCCTGACGTCCAGCCAGGTGGTGTGGCTGCAGACCGGCGGAATGGTGGGCGGGCTGCTGACCAGCTTTATCTGGGGCTGGGCGGCCGACCGCTACGGCGGCCGGCCGGTGATGCTCACCAGCTTGGCGCTCATCGCCGGCCTGCCCCTCTTGTGGATGGTCATGCCGCGCCACAGCCCCTTGTCCTTCTTCGCCGCCATCGGCATTGCGCTGCTCCAGGGCCTGTTGGGCATGGGCTGGGGCATCGGCGCGACGCGCCAACTATTTGTGGGCCTGGTGCCCCCCGAGCACAAGACCGAGTTCATGGCCGTGCACTATGCCTGGATGGGCGCCGTCGGCGGCCTCAGCCAATTGGTGGGCGGGCAAGTGCTGGACTACACCAGCGGCCTCTCGGGCAAGTTCCTGGTCTTCACCATCGACCCCTACAGCGTCTTGTTCCTCGCTGCCGTCATTCTCCCGGTGTTGGCTTTATTCCTGATGCGCGGCCTCCGCGGCGACAGCCGCGTAAGCGCCGGCGAGTTTGCCGGGCTCTTCCTGCACGGCAACCCCTTCCTGGCGGCCGGCTCGCTCATCCGCTACAACCTGGCGCGTGACGAGCAGGCCAGCGTGGTGGTGACCGAGCAACTGGGCCAGGCGCGCAGCCCGCTGACCGTGGACGAGCTGATCGAGACCCTGTCGGACCCGCGCTTCAACGTGCGCTTCGAGGCCATCCTTGCCCTGGCGCGCATGCCGGCCGATGCGCGCGTGCTGGCGGCCCTGGGTGAGCTGGTGACCGGCGGCGACCCGGCGCTGTCGGTGGCCGCCGCGTGGGCCTTGGGCCGCATCGGCGACCCGCGCGCCATCCCCGCGCTGCGCGACAGTCTGTCGTCTCGGTATCGCTCGGTGCAGGCGCACAGCGTGCGCGCGCTGGGCACCTTGCAGGACGAACGCCTGGCCCCCACCCTGTTCGAGCGCTTCACCCACGAGACCGACCACGGCCTGCGCATGGCCTATGCCTCGGCGCTGGGCAACCTGCGCGTGGCCGAGGCCACCAGCCCGCTGCTGGCCTTCCTGTACGAGACCCATGGCAAAAACTCGCGCCTCGAGCTGGCGCTGGCCGTAGGCCGCCTGCTGGGCAGCGAGCATCAAGTGGTGCGGCTGTGGCGGCAGACGCGCACCGAGACCGGCACGGCCCTCTCACAAGCCGTCAGCGGCTTGAAGAAGAAGTTGGTCCGCACCCTGGCCGGCAGCGGCCAGGTGAATACCACCCTGGACGGCGTGGCCGACGCCTTTGCGCGCGAGGACCTGGATCGCGGTGCCCGGCTGCTGGGCGAATTTCTGGCCGCACTGCCCGCGGACTTCGCGAACGCGAGCCCCCAGCGCCAGGCCGTGCTGCACGAGTGCGCTCTGCGCCTGGTGGCGCTGAAGGGTGAACGCCTGGAGTATGTGCTGCTGGCCCTGGTGGCGTTGAACCTCAGCGCCGACCACGCCGGGCAGTCGTAGGCGATTGGCAGAAAAGTGAAAGGCGTGTGGGCCAGGGGCTGCGCCCCAGGCCCACACGGCATACTCACGCATCGCGTCGGCTTCGGGCATGCAGGCGGCCTGCCCCCTCTTCCACCCCGGAGTGCAGTGGAGCGGGAGGGAGACCTGCGTCTGAACGCGAAGCGGACAGACGGGCCGGGGTGAGGGTGAGGCTCGGCCCCGGTGCCAAGGGACGCTTGCGTAAGAACGCCTTAGGGTGCCCGCCTCACACACCCGCCTGAAGGCTGGCAAGGGATCGCCAGATCCCGCCCGCCTTAGCACGCGGGCCGGCGGATCGGGCGATCCGCCGGCAGCCACGTTCAGAGAGGTGGTTTCGCGGGAGCCATCCGCTCCCGGCGCGCCCCTTACTTCGTCGCCAACGGCAAGTAATCCACCAGCGCCACGCCGAGATCGGCGAGGCTCAGCGTGTACGTCGCGCCGCAGCCGCCGACGGCCGGGTTCCAGTTGTCCACCAGCAGCAGGTAGCTGCTGGCGCCGCGCGGCGCGAAAAGCATCTGCGCCGCGAGCGAAGTGGCGTTGGGGTCATCGGTGGTGAACAGCAGTTGGGTGCCGGCGGCATCGTAGAGCGCGAGGCGCGTGTCCACCGCCGCGCCCAGGCCGGTGGTCTCCAGGCGGTACAGGCGGCCGGGCACCACGCTGAGCGTCACCCAGTCCTGCGCGCTCGGCCCGCCGAAGTTGCGCGCCTGGCTGCCGCCCACCGGCAGGGCCTTGGCCGCGCTGGGCACGTCGTCGTACTCGAAGCCATCCTCGGTCATCACGCAGCCGGTGACGCCGCTGGTGTGCGCATTGTTGCCCTCGTTGGACTCGGGCACCAGGTAGCCGGTGTCGGCCTGCGCGTAGAGCGTCGCGTCACCGCTGGGCTCGGTGAGGGCAAAGTTGAAGCTGAGGAATGCCCCCGCACCCAGCGGCTCGCTGACCCAGGTGTTGACGATGCCGGCGTAGTCGTGCTGCCCGTTGGGCACATCGTTGCGATACAGGTCCACAAAGAAACCGCGCTGCGTGCCGGCGCTGCCGCTGTTCTCGACCACCACCGTGGCCAGCAGGCCGCCGCCCGGCGCGGGCCGCGCCTGCAGGCTGGCAATGCGCAGGTCGGGGCTGCCCGAGACGTCCCGCACGACCGTGGTGGCATTGGCCGTGCCGGGGTAGGCGCCGGTGCTGGGCGCCTGGTCGGTGGCCCGGCAGCGGAAGCCGTAAGCGTGCCCGGCCTGGCCAGTGAAGGTGGCCGAGGGCGTCTGCGTGGCGGGGAAGGCGCGCACCCAGTCGCGCCAGGCGCCGCGGCTGGAGTCGAGGAACTGCACGTCGTAGCTCACGATGGGCGAGCCGTTGGGGGTGCCGGCCCAGGTCACCACAAAGCTGTCGCCGCTGCTCGTGGCCGGCGCCGAGACCACACACCCGGCGGCGTCCACGGCGCTGGGGCTTTGGCCGGCTTTCTGCGGCGCCTCGTCCCAGGCCTGGCCCCGGCTGGAGCCGCCCACGGCCTGGCCGCCCGGCTGCGTGTTCAGCTCTACCCAAAAGGTGGGGCCAAAGAACACGCCCTGCGGGTTGCGCAGCCGCCAATAGCCGCGATGGACGCCCGTGGCGCCCGCCGCCGTCATGGTCACGCTCAGGTCCACCTGCGCGTTGACGGCGGTCGTGGGCACATTGACCGCCGCCGGCGTATTCACTTCCTTGTTGCCCGAGACAAACACCAACTGATAGCCCGCTCCCCAAGTGCTGGTGCCTAGGTTGCGCAGCCGCCAGGTCTTTTGCACCACCTCGCCCGAGCCTACCACCGTGCCGTCGTCATAGCTCACGTCGGTGACAAACTGCGCGTGGTCGTGGAGCAGCGCCGGGCAGGCCTCGGCCGCCACCGGCTGGCCCACGCACTGGCTGAGCGCGATGTCGCCGCCCAGCACCTGCGCGGCCAGCACGCTGCCCGCCAGGCTGCCCCAGCGCGGGCCGCGCACCGCGCGCACACTGGCCGAGCCGGGCGGCACGTTGAAGAACGTATAGCTGCCGTCAGGCCCGGTGGTAGTGACGTAGATTTGCCCGCCCAGCAGCATCTTCACCGAGGCGCCCGCGGCTGGCTGGTTGGCGGCGTCGCGCACGATGCCGGTCACGTCGCCGGTGGTGCGCGGAGGCGTGGTGGGCGTGGGCGGCGGGACCAGGGGCGGCGCGTCGCTGATGACGCCCCACTCGTAGGGATCGATGGTAAAGGCCGAGCCGATACTGTTCACCTGGCTGCGGTACACCTGCAAGTGGGTGTGGTCGCCGGTGCTCCAGCCGGTGTTGCCCATAAACCCGAGCAAGGTCGGCAGGCTGCCCACCACCTGGCCTTCCTGCACCTGGAC
Organism: uncultured Anaerolineales bacterium; assembly: GCA_964449185.1. Lineage (GTDB taxonomy): Bacteria > Chloroflexota > Anaerolineae > Anaerolineales > UBA6663 > CAYUYN01. The sequence goes on from CAYUYN010000373.1 coordinate 4,020, forward strand.
GCCATCGGGCAGCAGGTGGCCTACCAGCGTCCAGTAGTGCAGCCCTTCGAGCACCCCATGGTACAGCCGCACCGAGGTGCCAAATGACGACGGGCCGTTGGGATAAGTATTGAAGGGGTAGATGATGACCCTGTTCACCGTACCGACGGCGGGGGCATTCACAGGATTGCCCGTGACCCCATCGTAATCGGTGCCCTGGTGCTGATCGTAAGCGTGGCCGTAGGCCCAGCCGCCGCCGGTCCAGCCGGTCCAATCGCGGATGGCGCCGGGGCTGCTATTCAGGTCCATATAGGCGGAGACATGGGTGTTGGCCGAAACGGGCCGGTAGAACAGGAGGGCCTGCGCCGCCTCGGCGCTGGCCGCGCCCCCCACTTCGGTGGCCGCGGGCGGCCAGGCCAG
>CAYUYN010000374.1:0-4408 GCA_964449185.1 uncultured Anaerolineales bacterium
GACAACCTGCGCGCGGCCGCCGGCGGCTGCGTGCGCGGCGGCATACCCGGTGCCCATGAAGCTGAGCAGCAGCAAGGTGTGTCCCAGCGAAATGAGGCCCTCGATAACGGCATGGTCGCTGAAGACGCCCACCAGGCCAACCAGGCTGAAATACAGCGTGACCACACCGCCGACCAAGCCGATGCTCAAAACTCGCCTCCAAGTATTCGTTGGATTCTCGTTCATGCGCGCCCTCTATCGGCCCTGGCTGGTTACGCTTTCTTGGCTACACGTTCGCCCAGGATACCGGATGGGCGGAAGACCAACACCAACACCAGCATGGTAAAGGCGATCACGTCTTTGAGTTGGTTCGGCGAGGGCACATTGAGGCCATTCAGGAAGAGGTTCGGGCCAACCGCCTCGATCAGGCCCAGGAATAAGCCGCCGAGCATGGCGCCGGGGACGTTGCCGATACCGCCCAGCACGGCCGCGGTGAAGGCCTTGAGGCCGGGGATAAAGCCGGTGAAGAAATAGATCTGGCGAAAGGTGAGCGCATACAGGACGCCAGCTGCGCCAGCCATGGCCGCGCCAATCGCAAACGTCACGACGATTATCCAATCCACGTTAATGCCCATCAGCGCGGCAGTGTCTTTGTCTTCGGAGACGGCCCGCATGGCCTTGCCGATCTTGGTGCGCATGACCACGAAATACAGTCCGGCCATCATCAAGACCGCTGCCCCGATCACCAGAGCATCGCCCCAATTGAGCCCCAAGGCGGGAATGGGAAATGGCTGGTCGAGCACCGTCACATCCGGATAGGCGTAAATACCGGGGCCAAAGAGGCCGCGGAAGGTGTACTGCACGAAGAAGGAGGCGCCGATGGCGCTAATGAGCGGCACCAGCCGTGGGGCGCTGCGCAGCGGCCGGTAGGCAATCCGCTCGATCAGCAGCGCTACGCCCACCGAGGCCGCCATTGCGACCAAGATCATCAAAACAATGGAAACGATGCTAAGCAATGGGCTGGCATTGAGCCAGCCAATCTGATTGAGGAGCACCCCGGCAAAATACCCGCCAAAAGCCCCGCTCATAAAGATTTCGCCATGGGCGAAGTTGATCATGCGCAGGATGCCATACACCATGGTGTAGCCCAGGGCGATGAGCGCATAGATGCTGCCCTGCCGGAGGCCGTCCAGTGTCAGGTCGAGCCATTGCTCGGCCGTAAACGTGCCTTTGGACAAGGTCAAGAACGAACCCACCACCACGACCAGGACAACGGCAATGCGAAAGGCCCACAGGAAGGCGGCAATCGCAAGGTCGATCAGCCGTTCGACCGGGCTCACATTCATGCAGGGCTCCTTGTCGAAAAGGGAGAACGAGCCGGGAAAAACGCTATTTCCCGGCTCGTCCCACGAGCTAAGTCACTTTGAGCGCGACAGCCACGCAGCCGTTAGCGCTTCGGCCAGATCGGCGCCGACGGCATGGTTCCGGCGCTGATATCACTGGCGGTTATCTGGTACATGGCGATGATCGGAGCGCCGCAGTCCCCGCTGGCGCCGCAGGACAGGGTGCCGGTGAGGCCCTTGAAGTCCTTGGTGGCGTAGATCGCATCGCGCAAGGCCTGCTTGGGGATATAGATTGTGCCATCGGGCGCGGTCACCGCGACCTTCTCGAGGGCAGCGAACAGGATGTTGGTCGCGTCATAGGCATGGGCGTGGAAGACGCTCAGCACGCTGCCGCCGTACTTGGCCGCGTGCTTGGCCAGAAAGTCCGCGTAGCCAGCTTGGAAAGCGCTGAAGTCGGGGCTCGACATGTACATGCCCTCGGCGGCCGGACCAGCGGCCCTGAGGAAGTCGGGCGAGAACATGCCGTCGGAGCCGATCAACACGACGTTCTCCAGACCGGGCACTTCGCGAGCCTGGGCGACTATGAAGCCGCCCTCGGCCACGAAGACCGGGTGGTAGATGACGTCGGGGTTGGTGGCCGCGACGGTGGTCAAGACCGGCTTCATGTCGGTCTGGCCCTTCGAGACGGCCTCTTGAATGGTGATGGTGCCGCCGAGCTTCGTGAATTCGTCGGCGAACACCTGCTGGAGCGCTTCGGCGTAGGCGCTGCCATCGTGAATGGTGGCCGCATTCTTCAGCTTCAGCTCATTGAAGACAAACTCGGCCACTGCTTTGCCCTGGAAGGCATCGCTGTGCGCCGTGCGCAGGTAGCCGGCGTACTCCGGTCCGCGATCGGGGAAGCTGAATGCCGGGCGGGTGTTGGAGGGTGAGATCGTAGTCAGGCCAGCATCGGTGAGGGTCTTGATGCCGCCCACGGTCTCATCCGAGCAGGATGAACCAATCAGGCCGACGATGGTGGTGTCGGCGGCCAGCTTCACAGCGGCCGTGGCGCCGCCTTCCGGCGTGCACCCGCCGTCTTCGGTGGTCAGCCGGATGTCGCGGCCGAGCAGCTTGCCGCCCTTATCGTCAACCGCGATCTCCACACCACGCTTGGAGTCCTCGCCCAACGTGGCGTCGGCGCCTGAGAGGACACCCCAGTAGGCCACGTGGATGGGCTCACCGGGTGGGATGGTCACAATCCCCAGAGCATCGGTTGGCGGCGTAAAGGGGGCGGCCGCCGGCGAACAGGCGGCAAGCGCCATCGCCGCGGCGACGAGCAGTGAACATACTGAAAATGCGCGTTTAGACATATTCTTCTCTCCTCACTAGAGTGTTCGGCGTACTGGGAATGCTAGTGGCTGGGGTGCGATACAGGTTTACACAACGGCTAACCGCGCCTCCTCTCGGGACGTGCCTTTTTTGTGCCGGCAATTCAGAATCGGCCCAAAGTGGGCCTCTAGGCTGGCTAGATTATCCTCGCGGCCTCATAAAATGCAAGTGGTAAACAGAAAACGCGGCCGCCCGGTTTGACCCGGCGGCGCGGCCAGACTACACTGCGCCCATGACCGCCATGCGCCCCTTCCCCCCGCCCAGCTTCGCCTCCCGCCGCTCACCCGTGGTGGCCCGCCGCGGACTGGTGGCTTCCAGCCAGCCGCTGGCCTCGCAGGCCGGTCTGTCCATCCTCATGGCGGGCGGCAACGCCGCCGACGCGGCCATTGCGGTGGCCGCGGCCCTCAACGTCACCGAGCCGACCTCCACCGGCATCGGCGGCGACTGCTTTGCGCTGTACTACGAGGCGCGCAGCGGGCAGGTCAGCGCGCTCAACGGCTCGGGCCGGGCGCCGGCCGGCCTGAATGTGGACCTGGTGGAGCGGCAGGGGCTAAACGTGGACGGCGAACTGCCGCCCTACCACGCCCACACGGTCACGGTGCCGGGCGCCTGCGCCGGCTGGTGCGACCTGATGGCGCGGCACGGCACCCTGCCCCTGGCCGAGGTGCTGGCTCCGGCCATCCGGCTGGCCGCCTTTGGTTTCCCGGTGGCGCCGCTTACCGCCCACTCTTGGGCGCAGGGGGTCGAGCGCCAGCTTTCGGCGGCGCCAGGCGGGCTGGCGCTGACCATCAACGGGCGGGCGCCCGGCCCGGGCGAGATCTTCCGCAATCCGGGGCTGGCGCGCACTTTCCGCGCCGTGGCCGAGGGCGGCGCGCCGGCCTACTACACCGGCGACATCGCCCGCGGCATCGCCGAGGTGGTGCAGGCGGCCGGCGGGGTGCTGACCCGCGAAGACCTGGCGGCGCACCGCTCCACGTGGGACCAACCCCTCAGCACCACCTATCGCGGGGTGCGCGTGTGGGAGTGCCCGCCCAACGGCCAGGGCCTGGCCGCGCTGCTGGCGCTGAACGTGCTGGAGGGCTACGACCTTTCCGGCCAGGACCCGCTGGGCGTCGCGCGCTGGCACCTGCTGATCGAGGCCATGCGCCTGGGCTTTGCCGACGCGCGCTGGCACATCGCCGACCCGGCCTTTCGCGCGGCGCCGCTGGCCGGGCTGCTCTCGAAGGAATATGCCGCCGAGCGGCGGGCGCTGGTGGACCCGGCGCGGGCCACCCTGGACCAGCGCGAGGGCAGCCCGCTGATGGCCTCGGGCACGGTCTATTTTTGCGTGGTGGATGGGCAGGGCAATGCCTGTTCCTTCATTAACAGCAACTACGCCGGCTTTGGCACCGGCATCGTGCCCTCGGGGATGGCGGGGCCGTGGGGCTTTACCCTACAGAACCGCGGGCACAACTTCTCGCTGGACCGCGCCCACCCCAATGTGCTGGAGCCAGGCAAGCGGCCGTATCACACCATCATCCCGGGCTTGCTGACGCGCGAAGCCGACGGCTCGCTGCTGGGGCCGTTTGGGGTGATGGGCGGCTTTATGCAGCCCCAGGGCCACATGCAGGTGGTGGTGGGGATGGTGGATGACGGCCTCGACCCGCAGAGCGCGCTGGACCGCCCGCGCTTCTGCATCGAGACCGGCACGGCCGGCGGCGGCGTGGCGCTGGAGGCCG
>CAYUYN010000375.1:0-4368 GCA_964449185.1 uncultured Anaerolineales bacterium
CGGGCGCGCTGCCGGCTTGGTCGGTCAGGCCGCCGTCACGCGTACGGCCACGGCCCCGGCGGCCACAGACGCGCCGACCGCCGTGCCCACGCTCGCGGCAGTGCCGACACCTGTCTCGCCCACCGCGGCGCCGGCCACCGGCCCCGAGTTGCTGCTCATCAAGGGCGAGGACGCTAACAGCCTGGTGGTCATCAATCGAGGGGCGGTGCCATTGACGCTGGCGCCCCTGACCCTGGGCGAGGGCAACGGCGCCATTGAGGGCGCTGACTGGGAACTATCCGCATTGCCGAGTGGGGCCTGCGTGGCCGCCTGGCGCGACAAACGCCCGCACGAGCTGCCGGCAGGCGTGAGCTGTGAGCTCGTTGGCGCCGGCCTGGAGCGCGATGGGCGCGGGCGCTTCTGGCGGGAGACATTTCCCGTTTTCTATGACGGTGCGCAGGTCGCGACGTGTGAAAAGAATGAACAACTATGTACGGTGAGCCCGGAGCCTTAGCGCCAGGAGGCCGCATGATTACCGCGGACGATTTTGTCGGCGCCTGGCGTCTTATCGGGGTGGATTACCGCCATGCCAATGGGCAGCCCGTGCCCCTCTACGGGCAGGACCCGCAGGGGCTGCTGGTGTATGCGCCCAGCGGGCACATGGCCGCGCAGGTGATGCACCCGCAGCGCCCAGCCCTGCCCGCCGGCCGCGATGACCCGGGCGCCGTCGCGGCCTATCACACCATCCTGGCCGGCTACGCTGCCTATTTTGGCACCTACACCGTCGAGGCCGGGGCGGGCACCGTGCTCCACCGCGTGCAGGGCAGCCTGCTGCCCCAGTGGGTCGGCAGCACCCAGGTGCGCCACTTTGAGTTTGCGGGCCAGCGCCTGACCCTGCGCGTGCCGGCCGAGCAGTTGGGCAGCCGCCTGCGCTCGGGGGAGTTGGTGTGGGAGAGGGTGTGAAGTGTGTCGACAAACTCTCGCCGCCCGTCAGCGCTCATGCAATGCCTCGCGTGACCACGTGCTATTGCCCTGCGTGCCCAAGTCGGCTGCTCGGCCACGTCCAGCCAGGCCAGGTGCCGGTCACGTGCGCGCGCGTACCCATCTTCTCGCGCGGCTAATTCCTCCAGCGTTTGCGTCACCAGCTTGGCCACGCTGGTCTGGCGCCGCGCGGCGATGCGTTTCAACTGGCGTAACACTTTGACGGGCAGCGACAAGGTAACTTTGCGGTAAGGGGACATACCGACCTCCCGCTAAATCGTAGCATAGGTTCACGTTTTTACGTGAGAAGGCAGTACCGTGGGTGGTCGGGCCGCGCTCGGGCCGCGCGGCCAGGCTTTGGGCGCGCCGGCGCCGGTCACCACCGCTTTTGAAGTTCGGGCCTGACCTTCGGCCCGGGGGAGCGATCGCATGGACGCAGTCCGCACGGCCGTTGGGGGATGTGGCGGGGATGGTGGCGCTGTCGGAGCAGTACCGCCAGCCGGTGGGCGTCCACCAGCGCGCCTCGTCATAGCCGCCCGCCTCGATGAAGCGGCGGTACTCCGCGTTGGTCACCGGGCAGCGCGCCACGTAGAACGACGCCACCTCGACTTGATGCGTGGGCCGCTCGGAAGGCAGGGCCTGTGGATCGGATAGCGGGCTGCCGAGGGTGGCGGCGCCGCCGGGGACAAAGAGCCAGGGGCGCAAACAAGCCTAGCGCAGTGGCTGCGCCTCGCGCACGTCCAGCGTTTGCAGCAAGGCCCGGATATACCCAAAGCAGAACGCAAAGGCCACGTGCCGCGGGGCCGCGCCCGTAATCAACGGCACGTGATCAGGCATCAGCATATACTCGTAGCCGACTTCTTTGAGCACCCGCAGCACGGCGCGCATGTCGACCTCGCCTTCATCGGGGAAGACCTCGACAAAATCCAACAGCCCGCCCTTGATATTGCGGAAGTGGATGTTAAACAGCTTGCCGCGCTCGCCAAAGTACCGCACCAGGTCGTAGATCTCCTCGCCCGGCTTCTCCAGCATCTCCGCCACGGTGCCAACGCAAAAGTTGAGTCCGTGATACGGGCTCTCGTGCAGGGTGATGAACTTCTTTAGACCGGCCACGGTCCCCATCACCCGCGCGATGCCGTAGTGGCTCCGGTCGCCGAGGCCGGGGTCTTCCGGGTGGCAGGCCAGCCGCACCCGATATTCCTCCGCCACCGGCACCACCCGGCCCAAGAAATAATCGATCCGTTCCCACTGGTCGTCGGCGTTCAGCGGGCCGTGGCGGGCCACCTCCAGCAAGGCCGCCTCATCGTGGTGGTGCTGCGAGAGCTCGGCCGCGTTCGGCACGGCGCCGGTCCATTGGGCATACTCAAATGAGGGTAGGCGCGCGCCGCCGCGGCCCAGGCGATCGGCCGTGCGGAAGTGGCCCAGGAAGGCCGTGTTGTAGCGCGCCGCGCCGATGCCGGCCAGCGCCAGGCTCCGGATCAGCTCGCAAATCTGGTCAAGCTCCCGGTCACGCGCCTCCGGCGGGCCGAGGAAGACGTGCGGGGCCTGGTTGCGCGGGGCGGCGGCGGACCCCAGCGGCAGCAGGATCATATCCAGCGATACGCCCAGCTCGGCCAGGCGCCCTTTGAAGTCGCGCAGGACCTGCGCCGTCCACGTCTGCCAAGCGCCGGGTGGGTTGGCCGAGACGTGCGTCACGCCCAACTGCGCCAGCGCCTGGTACTGCGCCCAGTCGTCCCCCGTGAGATGCTGCGTGCCAATATGGATGCTGGCCTCCTGCGCTCGGTTACGGCCTTGATTGAAACACGAGGTCATCCACAAACAAGCGGCTCAACAGCGTGGCATCCGTGTCCACCTGGAACCGCAGCGCCACCACGCTGCCGGCGTAGGCGCTCAGGTCGACGGAGTGCTTGACCCAGCCGTTGGTGTTGGTGCCCGCGCACAGCGCATAACTTTCGACCACGCTGTTGTTGACCCACAGCGAGGCGATGTCGTAGTAGCAGCCCGGCTCCGACGACTTGATCCAGTGCCAGTAGGTCAGGTGCGGCGCGGTGCCCGGCACGGCCACGACCTGTCCGAGGGTGGTGGTCTCGCCGGCCTGGTTGGGATCGTCGTCTTCCCGGTTGCCCAGCCACGCGGCCCAACTGCCTCCGTGCGGCGTCACCGCCGATGCGGCCAGCACGCCCGCGTCCACAATCGGCTGCCGCCCGCGCGTGGAGCTCGTGGACCAACCGCTGCCACCGTTTTCAAAGCCGCCGTTGGGGAAGGCGCTGGTCACGATGGGGCTGAGCGTGTTCAGCGGCAGCCACGCGCGCAGGGTCAGCGCCGGCGCGTGGGCGATGACCTTGGCCGAGGAGACCTGGTTGTCGCCGATGGCGTCGTTGCTCAGGTCGACGTCCGAGGCCAGGAAGTCCTGGCACACGCTGCCGTAGGAATCATCCCGGCACAGTTGGAGCCGGACATTGGTCCCCAGCCGCACCGACGAGGTGCTGTCGTTCGGCAGGTTGAGCGAGGCCGGGGTGGGGTAGTCGCCTACATTCTTGACCACGCACTGGCCCCCGAAATTCGGATGCACAAACAGCGCCACCTGGCCCGCGCCCGGCGTGCAATTGCCTAGCACCGTGGCCAACGGGCCGGCGGTGACGTCGCTGTCGATGTTGATGAGGACGCCGCTGTAGGTCTCGTCATGGCCGCCGGTGTATTGGCGCAGCCGCTGTCCCTGGCTCCACAGGCTGTTGTCCACGCAGTCCAGCCCCCACACGGATGCATTTTGATCATAGAAGGTTTTATTCCAGCGCGCCAACCAGACGGCATCGGGCACGTACGCAATCGCCGCCAGGTCGTTCATGTACGATGTGCACGGCGAGCCATATACACCCGACAGGCTGCCTTTTCTGTGCAGGGTGAGCGTCCAGCCGTTGATGAAGGCCTGGGCCGCCGCGCGGCAGGCCATATCGTTCGGATAGCTTTCGATGTCGTAGTAGATGATCGTGCCGGATTGGTTGGGCAGGGTGAGGCCGAGCTTTGTGGCCACATCCAGCGCCAGGTAGGCCTCGATGATGCCTTCATTGTGAGCCAGGGCGGGGTCCCAGCTCATCCGGCGGACGCGGTCCGAGCACGGCGGCTGCGGCCCTACCCAGGTGGGGATGAACAGCCAGCCCTGCTGCGCCAGGCTCTGCACATAGCCGTTGGTCAGCGTGCCGCAGTTCGAGCGCGCCGACCCGCCGAGGTACAGGTTCCACACGCGGTAGGGGCTTTGGAGATACCAGGTCAGCATCTGGTCGAGCGTGGGCTTGGTGCAGGAGTCAAAGCCGTGGCCGGTAAAGGTCAGGGTGAGGGCACTCTGGCTCTGCGCCGCCGTGGCGGCCTCCGGCGGCTCGGGCGCGCCAAACGCGCGCACCAGGGCCGCGC
>CAYUYN010000376.1:0-4358 GCA_964449185.1 uncultured Anaerolineales bacterium
GTGTGGGCGCGGGCCACGGCCAGGTTGCGCGCTGACCAATCCAGCGCCACCACGCGCGCCTGCCGGCCGTGCGCGCGCGCCCAGGCGCTGATGGCCAAGCCCACCTCGGCCGAGCCGGCGCCCAAATCGAGTATGGTCAGCGGATCGGGCGCGGCGGCCAGGCGCGGATAGACGTGGCGCGTCAGGGCGCGCAGCCCGCCCAGGCAGCGGTTGGTGCGTGCCATCTCGGCCAGGTTGGCGGCCACATCGCCGGGCTGCCCGCGGCCCTGGTCGAGCCACTCGTCGGCCTCGAGCCGCGCCGGGCTGCGCCAACTGGCCCGCCGCTCGTCCACCTGCCTCAGCACCCGTTCCGTGGTCATCGGCCGTCCATAGGTCTCGCTGTGGTAATGCTCACCGCCAGCGTATAATACGCCCAATCTCCAATCTCACCTTACCACTTACGGAGCTCACACACATGACCGCAACTTTCAAATGGGGTTTGCTCAGCACAGCCCGCATCAACCGCGCGATCATTAACGGCATGGAGCTCTCCGAGCGCGGCGAGATCCTGGGAGTGGGCTCGCGCGACGAGGTCAAGGCCCGCGCCTACGCCGAGGAGCAGGGCATCCCGCGCGCCTATGGCAGCTACGAAGCGCTGCTGGCCGACCCCGACCTTCAGATCATCTACATCAGTCTGCCCAACCAAATGCACGCTGAGTGGACCCTCAAGGCGCTCCAGGCCGGCAAGCACGTGCTGTGCGAGAAGCCCTTCGCGCAGTCCCTGGCCGACGTGGACGCCATGTTCGCCGCCGCCCATGACGCCGGCCTGGTGTTGGCCGAGGCCTTCATGTATCGCCACCACCCCAAAATTCTCAAGCTCAAGGAACTGGTCGACGGCGGCGCCATCGGCCCGGTGCGGCTGATGCGCGCCAGCTTCTCGTTCTTCCTCGAGCGGCCCGAAGATGTGCGCCTCAACGCCGAACTGGGCGGCGGCGCGCTGTGGGACGTGGGCTGCTACCCGGTGAGCCTGGCGCGCTACCTGCTGGGCGCGCCCGACCGCGTGACGGCCTGGCAGCGCGCCGCGCCCAACGGCGTGGACAAGACCCTGGTGGGCAACCTGTACTACGGCCAGGCGTGCCTGGCGCAGGTGGACTGCTCGTTTGAGATGCCCTACCGCGGCTATGCCGAGATCGTGGGCGAAAAGGGCGTGATCACGTTCAGCCAGCCATTCCACGCCGACCAGCCGGCGTCCGTGCTCACCCTGTGCCAGGGCGATCAGTCGGAGGTGATTGAGCTGTCCAACCCCGAGCGCTACTGGCTGGAGATCGAAGACATCCACGATGCCATCCTCAGCGGCAAGCCGCCGCTCATCACGCCGGCGGAAACGCGCGGGCACGTGGAGACGATTCTGCAGTTGTATGAGGCGGCGAGAAGTTCTTAGTCAGCAGTGGTCAGTGGGAAGAGTGTAAGAGAGCGTCTGAAAACTCATTTGCGGACGAAAATCACGCCTTCGCAAGGCATAACTGCGGCTCCGGCGACTCAGATTTACACAGGTTTTTGGTCCCTTGTCGGCGGGATTTGTGCCGACGGGTATCATAGTTTTCAGCGCCAGGGCGAGTTTTAAGACACTCTCTCTTAGACAAATACGCTGATCAGTTACAGCAATTAATCGTTATCACCCAGCGTGGCATCAGAGTGCGGCGATCTCCCCGCCGCTGATCCCGTCACTGTATTTCACGAACTTGGTTGTTTCCGCATTTTCGACTAGGACACTGCCCGTAGACAAAGAGAGGCAGGCTTGAAAGTAGGCCAGCACGATTCGGTGCCTTGTCCGCGCTCGCTTAGGGTCTCATAAGCCCTTGGCTGAGAGTTCAAATCTCTCCCTCGCCACTTCTGCCGAAATCGACCTGCAAAACTAGGCCAGTGCGCCATTCCCATCGGGAGTGGCGCACTGTTACCCCAACAAGTAGGGTCCCTGCAATCCCTTGCCCGTGGCGTGCGTTCGCGGGAAAAGGCCAGACCACATCAGACCGCGTTTTTGCAGGTTACATTAGCTCAAGACCATACTAGACCACAGTAGTGCCATATTCGTTACGGCGATGCGTCATGACACAGCAATTCCACAATTCTGACTCGGGCGGCGTCCGTTCGAAACTGCGAACTTCATTAGGCACTGCATTTAAGAGTGCCTCACGCTCATATGCCGCAGATTGGCGGATAGAGTTGTAATTGCGCGCCGTTCGAGACGAAAGATCTCAATGTAAATGTTGATACGTGCGTGGTTATCCGGCTTAATGACGGCGTTCGGCTTCTACCGCTTGCATAGCCTGGGAAGCAGTTCGGTCATCTGCGGCACAAATCTCTGATTGACCTCACGTTTGTAGATGTAGCTGCTGACCCCGGCCGCGGCGGCCTGAACCTGATACGCCTCATCCTCGTGTTGGGTAAGCATCACCACCGCTGTCGCGGGGTGCGCCTGTTTGATCAGACGTGTGGCCGCGATGCCATTCATTTCCGGAATGTGCAGGTCCATCACGACGACGTCCGGAGCATGCAGCTTGGCCAACTGTACGGCCTCCTCGGCCGTGCTGGCCTGCACGATATCACAGCCCGGGAAGTTCACTGCCAGCACATCGTGCAGCGCCTGGCGCAGTTGCGCGTGGTCATCGGCGATCAAGATGCATGGCGTCGCCTGCTCGGTATGCTCCGCCAGCGGGTCGAGGGTCGGCCCAGTGGCGTGGTCGTCGATCAGAGCTTCTGCATTGCGGTCCCTGTCGAACATGCTGCGGTTCCTTTCGCAAAATGAAGGCCGGGCTAGGGCGCCTGCGGCCGGCAGATCCCGCCGTCGGCATTTGTGTCGCAGATGTGAAAGCCACCCGTGGCGGAAAGCAAGGTCGTGGTAACGGTGCTGGGCGTCAGCGTCCAGGCTGAGCCGCTCAGGCTGGCATCGGCTGCGCCCGCAAGACGGGTGCCCACGGTCACGGTCAGGGTGCGGCTGTCGGCGGCCCAGGCATAGCCGGCGCTGAAGCGGCAGTCGCACACGCCCAGGGTGCCACCAGTCAACTTGCCGACGGTCACGCTCTCGGCGGCGGTGCAGGCGCCGGTGGTGGCCGTGCTGCCCAACCAGAGCGTATCGCTGCTGTCGTGGGTGCACACCGTGTGCGTGCTGACGGGTCCGGTGCTGGTGTCCACGGCCTGGTTGAACCCGACCACCACCTGGTCGCCGCAATCCAGCTCGCCGGCGGCCCCGAATTCGCCTGCATTGCAGGCCGCCGTGTCGCCGCCATTGATCAGGTTGACCGAGCTGGCCACAAAGCCCAACAGCACCGCCGTTACTGGATTGCTCTGAAGGCTGCGCCAGGTGCTGGCGGTCGTTTCCACCTGATAGCAGAACCACGTGCCCTGCGGCGTGTAGCGACTGGCGTCCTCATAGGCAGTAGCGGCGGAAGTGCCCACGGCGGCGAAGCTGGCCGCGCCACAGTCGCTGCTGGCGCCGTTAGCCGCGCCATTGACCGCGTAGCCCGTGCCGTTCTGGCCGGCGCTCCAGCTCAGGCTCGCGGCGTGCCCTTGCGGGCTGCCCGTGAGAGCGCTCGGCGCGCCGAGGGTTATTGTTCCGAATGTGTTGCCGGCAATGCTGGCTTGGCCGCCCATCAGCGCGAACGCGCGGCCCACGAACGGCTGCAGATGGGCGGCGCCCAGGGCCAGGGTGGCGGCGAGCAGGAGTTGAACAGGCGCGTGCCGGCGCAAGCCCGCCCGCGAATGCGGGCGCTGGCTGCTGCTCGGAAGGGAGGCCGAACGCGCGGAGAGGGTCATCGCGGGCGTAATAATGAGCGCGGTGCGGGCAGCAGCACATTCCGGCGCTTCAACCAGTCCACCACGCTCAGAGCCGCCATTCCCAGCAGTGGGACGGCGATCAGGGCCAGCTTGCCGATGGGGCTGGCGGCGAAGGCCACCATGTAGCCCATCACCGGCACCGAATACCAGTAGCGCCAGGCCGTGGCGCCCAGCGGCACTTCGTTGGGATCGTTGCTGACATTGGCATCGCCGCGAGTGGTATAGTAGCGCGTCCCGTCTTCGTCCCGGACGCTGACGATGCGGTGGACGACGGGCACGGCCGCATTGGCACTGGGCAGGTAGGCAATCACGTCGCCCACCCGCAAGTTGGCGGACGGCACCGGCTGGGCTACGACGATGCTGCCGGTGCGAATAAAGGGTTCCATGCTGCCGCTGAGGATAATGATGGGCCGGTTGCCCAGCGCGAGCGGCCCGACGACCAGCGCCACGACGACGAGCACCCCGGCCAGCAAGGCGCGCCCGGCCCAGATGAGGGCGAGGTGGAAGCGCGCGTGCGGTCCGCGAGGCGGGCGCTCTACCGCGTC
>CAYUYN010000377.1:0-4355 GCA_964449185.1 uncultured Anaerolineales bacterium
GGATTGACGACAATGGTGCCCTGCTGCGGCTCGAACCGCGGCGCTGGACGCGCCGCCGGGCGCGGCTCGGGTGAGCGGACGGGCGGTGGCGGGGGCACGGCCGGGCTCATCGGCGAGGTCTGTTCAATGACGGTCCTGCTGATCAAGCCCGTGCCGGCTTCCATCTGGGTGTGCTGGTCGTCGGTCGCGACGATGGGCACGGTGGGCTGGTGCTGCGGCAAGCTGGGGCGCAGCGCAATGGCGCGCAGAGCCGCGGCCAGCGCGGCCGCGGTTTGGAAGCGGTCCTCGGGCGCCTTTGCCAGGGCCCGATCCACCACTTCCTTGAGGGCCTGGGGCACATCGCCGCCGCGCGCGCGCATATCGGGCAGGGGCTCGTTGACGTGCTTGAGCATGATGGTGATGGCCGAGTCGCCCTCGTACGGCGGGCGGCCGGTGGCCATCTCGTACATCATGATACCCATCGAGTAGATGTCGGTGCGCGCGTCCTGGGGCAGGCCCTGCACCTGCTCGGGGGACATGTACATGGGCGTGCCGATGACGGCGCCGGTGGCGGTGTGCTGCTGCGAACCGAGGATCTTGGCCACGCCGAAGTCGGTCAGCACCGGCTGGTCCTGCGCCATGAGCATGACGTTGGCGGGCTTGAGGTCGCGGTGGATCATGCCGCGGGCGTGCGCGTAGGACACGGCCTCGGCCACGGTGGCCATCAGGCCGGCGGCTTGGGCCCCGAGCAGGCGCTGCCCCGCGGCATTGAGCGCCTTCAGCCGCTCCTGCAGGGTCTCGCCCGGCACAAACTCCATGACCATGTAGTAGACATCCGCATCGTGGTCGAAGTCGTAGACCTGCACGATGTTGGGATGGCGCAGCTGCGCCACCGCGGCGGCCTCGCTCTCGAAGCGCCGGACAAACTCCTGATCGTTGGAGAGGTGCGCGTGGATGAGCTTGACGGCCACCGGCCGGCGCAGGTTGGGGTCATGAGCGCGGTAGACGGCCGACATGCCCCCCTGCCCAAGCAGCGCCTCGATTTGATAGCGGCCACCCAGGGTATAACCGATCCAACTAGGGCGAGTCATGCTCCGGCTTTCCAAGGTCCTGTGGGCGGCATGGCCTATAGCTTACCATACCCATAGGCGGTGAATATCAGGCGTGATACGGCCCACCCGGGTGTTCTGAATGTCATCCGGGCGCCGTCTCAGGAGGGAAGTGACTGGCGCTAACCACCAGCGCTTCCTCGAACACCACGGCTTGGTTCTTGCCGCGCGCCTTGGCCTGGAAGAGGGCGATGTCGGCGGCGTGTACCAGACCAGTGGGCAGGACGGCATGCACGGGTGCCGCGCTAACCCCCAGGCTGATGGTCACCGGCGGGGAACCCGGCCCACCCGGACGCAGCGGCAAGTGCTCGATGAGCTGCCGCACCCGCTCGGCGGCCAGCCGGCCAGCCTCCAGGTCTGTCTCGGGCAGGATGATGACGAACTCCTCGCCGCCATAGCGGGCGATGGTGTCGACCGAGCGCAAGCTCTGGCTGAGTGCCAGCGCGATGGCGCGCAGCAGCCCATCCCCGGCCAAATGTCCATACCTGTCGTTGTATTGCTTGAAGTCATCCAGGTCAAGCATGAGCAGCGCGGTAGGCCGATGAAAACGAACGGCGCGCTGCAGTTCACGGCCCAACACGCTGTCAAAGTGACGGCGGTTGGCGATGCCGGTCAGGCTGTCGGTAACGGCCAGCCGCTGCTGTTCGGCGTATAAGTTGGCGTTTTCCAGGGCCAGGCCCGCCTGGGCCGCAAAGGCCGCCAGGTGATCGGCCAGGGCCGCCGTGTAGAAGCCCGGTTCGATTTTGTCCAGGGACAGGAAGCCCAATACACGGCCGCGAGCCAGGATGGGCGCGCCCACCCACGAGCGGATGTGCGCCGAGCCCGGCGACTGCACCCAATCGGGGTCGCCCAGCACGTGCGGGATCACAAACGGCCGCCGGTTGGCCGCCATGCGCCCCAGGTTTTTGACCGCCGCCATCTCGGTGCGAACTTGAGTCACCACCTCGGTGACGCCAAACTTTTCGTAACCGCGGTAGCGCTCGACCCACATATTCTGCCCGGCCGCGTCGAGCATCAGCACACAGGCCGAGTCGTAGGGCACAACCCGCACCACCTGGTCGAGCAGGGTATCGAGGATGGTCTCGGGATCAAGCTCGGTGGCCAGCTTGAGACCGATCTCCCGCAGGGTGACGGCCAGTTGGCGCTGCTGCCGCTCGGCGGCGTGCAGGCGCGCGTTGTGGATGGCGATGGCGGCCCGGGCGCCCAGCATCTCGAGCATTTCCAGGTCGTCTTCCACAAAGGCATTCGGCTGGCCGCTCTCCACATTGATGACGCCGATGCACACGTCGTGCAGGTTGAGCGGCACGGCCATCTCGGCGCGCGTCAGCGGCTCGACCGCCAGGTAGCGCGCATCGTGGGCCACATCGGGGATCAGCGCCGCCCGCCGCTGGGTGGCCACCCAGCCGATCACGCCTTCGTCGAGGCGCATGCATTGGTTGACCACCTCAAAGTCATAGCCGGCGCCGGCTGCCACGCGCAGCAGGTCGCCCTCGCGCAGAAATAGGACGGAGTTCACGCCGCCAAACAGGGTGCGGGTGCGGTTGACGATGACTTGCAGGCAGGCCTGTAGGTCGAGCGTGGCCAGGGCCCGATCAATCTCGTGCAGCGCGCTCAACCGGTCGATCTCGCGCTGGAGGTGGCGCTCGGCCGCTAGGCCCTGGCTGACATCTTGAATGAGAGTCAGCGTGCCGCTGAGCACGCCGCCCTCAAACAGCGGCACGATGGTGGAGGCCTGTGCCATCTCGGGCAAGCCCGCGCCGGCCGGGGCCGGCAAGCGCACGACGTAGCGGTGGACACTGGTGGCCAGCGACAGGGGTTGGCCCTGCCGCAGCACCAGTTGGTAGGCAGCCAACAGGTTGTTCTCGATCAGCTCGGGGAAAACGGTAGCGAGGGGCTCGCCGACCAGCGCCAACTGGTCGGGGCTCAGGCGTTGGCTCAGCCAGCGGTTAAGCTGCACCAGGTGCAAATCTTGGTCGGTGACCAGCACACCCAGAGGCAATGCGTCCAGCAAAAATTGAGCGATCATGGGACGGCGACGGCTCCCGCAGCTTCAACCAACGGTTCCAAAGAGGCGACCACAATCGTCTCCGGCTCCGGGCAGCTCAAGCCGCGCCGGGTACGAAGCGGTAGCCGCGCCCCGGCACCGTGTGAACATAGCGCGGGTTGGCCGGGTCGGGCTCGATCTTTTCGCGCAGCCGGCGCACCAACTGCGCCAGGCTGTCGTCGCGCACGCCGCGCGCCTGCACTTTGTCTTCCGGCCACACCGCGCGGATCAGGTCGTCCTTTTCGCAAACGTGGCCGGCGTGCGCCTGGAAGAACTGGAGCAGCAGGTGCTCCTTGGCCGTCAGCGCGCCGGTATCGAACTGGGCGGCGCGGCCGGCCATGAGCACGGCGATGCCAACCAAACCGGCGGCTTTAAGCTCGGCCTCGGACGGCTGATCGGACCAGAATTCCCGCACCCGGGCGCGCACAGCCGGGTGTTGCGCCAGGGCGTCCGCCTCGGCCGGCACTCCGGCCGCATGCGCCTCGCACATGGCACGCAGCAGCGCCGGGTAGTGGCCGGAGGCGGCCAGGAGCATCCGCGCGCTGGCGGCGTCCCAGTCCTGGCCCAGCCGGGACGCATAGCGGCCTACGGTCCAACGCGCATCGCTCTCGGAGAGAGACCCCAGCCACAGCGTATGCCCGTAAAACAGTTCGGAAAGTTCGGTCGCGGCCGGCAGCGGGTGCCGGGTGGCCGCCACATAGGTGAGCTTGAACTTGTGCGTGTCGCGCAGGGCGCGCAGGTTGTTGAAGAAGCCCCGGTCGCCGGTCCCAAACAAGCTTCCGGAGCGATCCACCAGCAGGCTCAAGTCCAGCAGAAAACTGACGCCGATGGAACCCGGCCCGCCGCCCAGCCGTCTGGCAATTGCGTCGTCCAACGCTTCGAGCGGGTCGTCGTGTTCGGCGGCCGGGGCCGCGCTGTCCAGCGGCCAGGCGCGCTCCAGCGCGCGCCGCATCAGCCGGAGAAAACCTGCCGGCGTGGCCTCAGACAGCCGGTTGCCGTCCACCAATACCAGGGCCGGCGTGCCGGGCGGGGGCGTACGCTGCGCCAGAAAGCCGAGCAGGTTGCTCTTGCCCGCGCCGCTGAGGCCGACGATGGAAACGCTCTCGCCGGCCGCCACGGCGCGTTGGATGGCGGCAACGAGGTCGGCGCGATAGTCGGGTGGGTAGGCCTCCCAATTGGACATGCCAGGTTGGCTCCGTAATTGGTGGGCATTATACTATGCG
>CAYUYN010000378.1:0-4355 GCA_964449185.1 uncultured Anaerolineales bacterium
TACTACAAGCGCTTCAAAAAAACCTACCACGTCGGCCTGCAGCTTGAGTCGGTCGTGTTCAAGGGCCGGTCGCTGCCCAGCGTGGCCGCGCTGGTGGAGGCCATGTTCATGGCCGAGCTCCAGGACCTGCTGCTCACCGCCGGGCATGCTCTGGCCGCGCTGTCTCTACCCCTGACCCTGGACGTGGCGCGCGGCGACGAGCGCTACACCCTGCTGCGCGGTGAAGAGCAGACGCTCAAGCCGGGGGATATGTTTGTGGCGGACGGGCAGGGCGTCATCTCGAGCATCATCTACGGGCCTGACCAGCGCGCGCAGATTGCGCCCGCCACCCAGCAAGTGGTCTTTACCGCCTATGCGCCGCCCGGCATCGCGCCCGAGACCGTGGAGGCGCACTTGCAGACCTTGCAGGCCAATGTGCGCCTGCTGGCGCCCGACGCCGAGGTGCTGTGGCAGGCCGTGCTGACGGCCAATCCCTGAGCGTGGAGGTCGAAGTATGAGTGACGTGAACCACAACGCGCCGGCCGAACCACCGCCATTTTGGCCGGGCAGCACTGGCCGGGTGAGCCGGGTGCCGGCTAACTCACACCCGCAGCTCCTGACGCTACGCCCGGCGGAAGAGATCACGGCGGTGAGCTACGACGAGCGCTGGCCGGGCTACGTCCTGTGCGGCGGGCCGTCGGGCCAGAGCGGCTGGGTGCCCGAGAGCGTGCTCCACTACATCGGTCCCGGTATGGCGGTGGTGCGCCGCGACTACAGCACCGCCGTGCTGAGCGTAAGCATGGGCGAAGAACTCGTGCTGCACGACGAAGCCAACGGCTGGTACTGGGCCAGCCGCGCCGATGGCCAGGCTGGCTGGGTGCTGGCCAGGTACGTTCAAGTGCTGAGCGAGGGCTAAGGCATGGATAACGGGGTGGTCTTCACGCGGCGCAGCCTGGCCTTGCTGGGTCTCGGCCTGATCCTGGCCGCGGCGTATGTGAGCGATAAATTGGCCTTTGCCCTGGCCCGCTCGGCCGCGCAAACCTTTGTCTACACCCCGTCCATTTGGGTTGGCAGCCTCATTAATATCGCCCTCGCGCTGGCCGTGCTCACCCTGGCCGCCTGGATCAGCACCCGCGTCGAGCGCGACCCCGTCGTGGGCGGCGCCTATCTGGTGACCGGCCTCGTGCTCGTGCTGACCCCGGCCATCCTCATCACCCTCGATGTGCCCGGCGCCACCGGCAGCCTGCTGGCCGCCCTGATGTCCAACACCCGCCTCGCCTTCACCGCCGGCCTGCTGGCCGCCGCGGGCTTTATGCACGCGGCGCGGCGTCCGGCCCGGTGAAAGCCAGGCTCACCCCGCCTTCACCCGCCGCAGTCTCCGCGCCGCCAGGGCCGCGCTGAACAAAATCAGCCCGCTGCCCGCCAGTTGCAGCGGCGTCAGGCTCTCATCCAGGAACAGCACCGACCACACCACCGTTAGCAGCGTCTCCAATGGCACCAGCAGCGTGACCTGGCTGCCGCCCAGCCGCTGCAGCGCGGAGAACATCAACACGCGCGCGAGGTAGGTGCAGACCACCGCCAGCACTCCGATGCCCAGCCTGGCCTGCCACGCCAGCGGCGTCCACGGCGTCCCCTGCAGTCCCCACCAGCCCAGCGCGACCACCGCCATCCCCGACACCATATACAGCGTGATGGTCAGGCCGTTATAGCCCTTGAGGAACCATTGGATGAACACGGTCTGCAGCGAGGCGGCCAACACCGACGCCAACACCATCAGCACCCCCAGCGCATCCACGCGACCGCCGCCCCCAATCAGCAGGTACACACCGGCCAGGCCCAGCGCCAGCCGCACGCCGTGGCGGTAGGTCAGCCGTTCGCCGCGCAGCGCCAGCAGTCCCAGCACCACCAGGGGATACAGCGAGAACAGCATGGCGGCCACCGACGTATCCAGGCGCGTGAGCGACCAGAAGAAAAGCAGCAGCGAGACGCCCGTGGCCAGCCCGGCCACGACCGTGATGAGCAGGCCGCGCCGGTCGATGCGCAGCCGGCCAGGGCGGGCCGCGGCCAGCGTGGTGAACAGCAGCCCGGTGGTCAGCAGCAGGCGGACGGCGATGACGATGTTGGGGTTGGCGCCGGTGGCAAAGATGGCGGTGGTAATCACCGGGGCGATGCTGAAGGCCGCCGTGGAGCCAAACGCCGCCAGCCAGCCGAGCAGGTCGGCCCGCCGTGGCGTCGGGAGGGGGGCAGCGTGGGGTGCGGGCAACGCTTGGAGGCACCCCCTTCCCTGCGAGGGAAGGGGGCAGGGGGGTTAGGTCTGCCGGCTCATCCGGGCTGCACCAACAGCGCGGCCTGCCGCAAGGTTTCCAGAGTCTCGGGCACGCGCGCCACGGCCACGGCGCGGCGGTCGGCCGGGTCCGTCAGCGGCTGGCCGTCCCGCTCCAGGATGACGGTGCCGTCGGCCACCACCAACTCCACCAGGGCGCTCTGGTCGCGCGTGCCGTCCATGAAGGGCAGCAACTGCCAGGCCAGGGGGGTCAGGCGGATGGGCTGATGGTAGGGATTGGTCACGACCTGGCTCAGCAGGGCTTCGTAGCGCGCGCTGCGGCTGGCCAGCGGGAGCTCCGGCACGGCCGGCGCCAGGCAGGGCGCATACGAGTGCAGGCCCACCACCTCGGTGTTGTGCACGTGGGTGCGCAGCAGGTTGAGGCCCAGGGCTTCGGCCTCGCGCGCGCGCACGGCCGGATGGCTGCCCAGGCTGCCGTGTACCTGCTGGCAGGCCTCGGCCAGCAGCGCCTCGAAAGCGATCGCGCGCGGGTAGAGGCTGCTCAGGTGCGCCAGGGCCACCTTGGTCACCGGCTGCTGCACGCCGAGGGTGGTGTTGTGCGCTTCGCTTTGGAAGTTTTCGCTCTCGGCCTTGAGCAGCTGCGGCTCGGCCTCCACCGGCTTAAGGGTCGAGCGCACATACAGCGGCCGCAGCCGCGCCGCCGTGACCGAGCGGCTGATCTCGGTTTCCTTGTGGCACAGCAGCGCGCAGCGGAAGGTGCGGTTGGCCAGGAAGTCGAGCAGCTGCTCCTGCTCCACCACGTCGCCGTTGAGCTGGCGGATGGCCGCGGCCACCTCCTGCCCCAGCGCGTCAATGGCGGTCAGCCCACGGTCGGCATCGCCCAGGTACTCCAGGTCGTGCCGGCGCGCCTGCTCCACAAAGTCGCTCACGTACAGCGGACGGTTGTCGTCTTCCAGGTACTCGTGAAAAATGTAGTCGTCGTCCTGGCTGCGCACAATCTCCGCTTCTTTGCGCAGCGCGCCGGCGTAGGGGGTTAGCTCCCCTTCGAATTCGGGCGGGGCCACCAGCCGCTCCACCTGCCCAAAGACCTCGCGGGCGCGGCGGATGCGGCCCTGCGGGTCGCTGATGCCGCGCGTGTAGTGCAGCATCAGGTCGCGCACGTACAGCTTGCCGTACCAGCCGGGCAGGGTGTTGAAGCTGATGTAGGCGATGCCGTTGGGCGCCAGGTTTTGCCGGCAGATGGCCAGCAGCTTGTCCTGCACCTCGCGCGACACCCACGAAAAGACGCCATGCGCGATAATGTAGTCGAATTGGCCCAGGCCGGAGTCCACCTCCAGGATGCTGCCGTGCCGCAGGGTGAGGTTGGTCAGCCCCAGCTCGGCCAGGGCGGCTTGCCCTTTGGCAATCTGGCGCGCGGAGTAATCGACGCCCACAAAGGTGCTGCCCGGCAGGTTGGCGGCCATCGGCAGCAGGTTGCCGGCGTTGGCGCAGCCCAGTTCCAGCACGCGGGCGCGTTCAACCGGCGCCGGTTGGAGGCCCAGCAGGCGGGCGATGGTGGCCATGCGGTCGGGGTGGGTGGAGTAGTGCGACCGGTCGAGATAGGGGACAACGTCGTAGCTGTTGCGCGCGGGTTGGGTCATCGATGAGCCTCGTCCAGGCGCAGAGTATAACACTGGTTGTCAGGCCGCTTCACGGAACCCCGCACCCCAGGTCTGGGCAAGACGAGAATGAGAAGCCCCTGCGCGTGGCCGGCATGGCCGAGCAGTGCAGGCGCGAATTGTGATATGATCCCAGCGATTCTTTACCTAGCCGGAGCCACTATGACCAGCGACACACTCAACCCGCCCCCTGGACGACAAACCGCCGCCGAGCGGCGCGCGGCTGTCGCCGCCCAACGAGCCGCCAACGCCGCCGCCGCCCTGGCCGCGAAGAACGCAGCCGAGGCCGGTGGAGCCGCCCCAGCGCCAACCGAAGCGTCGGCCCCAACGCCGGCCGCAGCGGCACCCGCACCGGCAGTCGCAACGCCAGCCGAAGCGTCAGCCGAAGCGTCAGCCGAAGCGTCAGCCGAAGCGTCAGCCGAAGCGTCAGCCGA
>CAYUYN010000379.1:0-4351 GCA_964449185.1 uncultured Anaerolineales bacterium
TGCTACCATCTGCTACCGTCTGCTAGCGTCTGGCACACAATGTTATGTGCGACCCTCTCACGCCACGCACCCAGTGCCGTCACCGTCGCCGCTAGCGCAACCTGCCGGCTATCCACTGTCCACTGTCCACTGTCCACTGCCGGCTGCATCTCGCCCCAAGGCTGAAATGCGCCCGTATCCCAGGCCACGCTTGCTAGAAGCCGGAACTTGGTTACAATTCAGTGCTTCCACTATAAGGTTATCTTCTCCCTCAAAGGCCGCCCTTGCACCCTCAATTCGCCGAACTCAAAACGCGCCTCGCCGAAGTCCACGACCTCAACAAGGTCCGCCTGTTCCTCGGCTGGGACCAGCGCACCATGATGCCGCCTCAGGGTGCGCGCGTGCGCGCCGAGACCCTGGCCACCATGGAGCGCGTCTGGCATGAGCGCGCCACGTCGCCCGAGATCGGCCGGCTGCTGGACGCGCTGCGCCCCTACGCAGAGAGCCTGCCATACGAGTCGGACGAAGCCAGCCTGATCCGCGTGGCCCGCTACGACTACGAGAAAGCCTGCCGTGTGCCGGGCGACCTGCGCGCCGCCATGGCGCGCGCCGCGGCCCTGGGCAACACCGCCTGGGTCGAGGCCCGCAAGCAGTCGGACTATGCGCTGTTCCTGCCGCACCTGGAAGAGCTGGTGGCGCTCAAGCACCAGTACGTCGAGTGCTTCGACGAGACCGAGCACGTCTACGACGTGCTGCTGGACGACTTCGAGCGCGGGATGAAGACCGCCGACGTGCAGCGGGTGTTCGACGACCTCAAGCAGGGCCTGGTGCCGCTCATCGCCGCCATTGCCCAGCGCGCCGACGCCGTGGACGACCGCTGCCTGCACGGGCACTTCCCGGTGGATAAACAGCGCTTGTTCTGCGTGGCGCTCATCGAGCACTTCGGCTTCCGCGCCGACTCCTGGCGCCTGGACCCCACCGTGCACCCCTTCGCCAGCAGCAACGCCACCACCGACATCCGCATCACCACTCGCTATTACGAAGACTACCTCGGCCCGGCCTTGTTTGGCAGCCTGCACGAGTGCGGCCACGGTCTGTACGAGAACGGCGTCAGCCCGGCGCTGGAGCGCACCCCGTTGTGCCGCGGCGCGTCGCAGGCCCTGCACGAGTCGCAGAGCCGGCTGTGGGAAAACCTGGTGGGCCGCTGTCGCCCCTTCTGGCAGTACTTCTTCCCACGGCTCCAGGCCACCTTCCCCGAACAGCTCCAGGGCGTGGACGCGGAGGGCTTCTACCGCGCCATCAACAAGGTGCAGCCCTCGCTCATCCGCGTGGAAGCCGACGAGGCCACCTACAGCCTGCACATCATCGTGCGCTTCGAGCTGGAGCAGGAGATCATGACCGGCCACCTGGCGCTGCGCGACCTGCCCGAGGCCTGGAACGCCCGCATGCAGGCGTACCTGGGCGTGCCCGTGCCCGACGACGCCCACGGCGTGCTCCAGGACATCCACTGGTCCACCGGCCTGTTGGGCTATTTCCCCACCTACGCGCTGGGCAACATCATCTCGTGCCAGATCTGGGAGCGCGCCGCGGCCGACCTGACGGACTTGCCGGAACAGTTCGCGCGCGGCGAGTTTATGCCCCTGCGCGAATGGCTGCGCGACCACCTGCACATCCACGGCCGCAAGTTCACGCCGACCGAAACCCTCGACCGCGTGGTCGGCGGGCCGATTGATGTGGGGCCGTACGTCAGGTATCTACAAAGCAAACTGGGCGAGATTTACCAGTTGGGCTGAACTCGGAGCCACCCTGCGCATCGAATCCCTCCTCTCCGCCCGTCTCTTCCTCGCCCCGCAGCTCGTGGGCGAGCACCTCTATTTTGTCAGCGACCTCAGCGGCCGCCTGAGCCTGTACCGCATGCTGGCGCGCGATGCCGGCAGCGTGCCCGAGCTGCTGCTGCCCCCGCACATCGCCCTTCAGAACCCGCACCTCATGGACGGCAACCTGTTTGTGGTTTTCCCCCACCTGGGCAAGATCCTGATCATGCTGGACCACGACGGCGACGAGAAGTATCAGCCCATGCTGGTCCCCCTGTCCGGCGGGTTCCCCGAGCCGGCGCTCGGTGACCAGTTGGCCGGCTATCGAGTGCACGCCGCCAAACCCGACCTGGACCGCAACCTCATCTACTTCGGCTGCGAGTCTCTGGCCGAAAGCCTGCACGTGGCCTTCCGGGCCGACCTGGCGGCCGGCACGCTCGAAAAACTGGCGCAGAGCAAGTGGGGCGCGCGCGTGGACGGCGTCAGCGCCGACCACACCCTCGTCACCATCGGCGAAGGCTACACCGCCGGCGACCACGTCATCCGGCTGTGGCAGCCGGGCCAGCCCCTGCGCGTGCTGTTTGGCACGCCCATCGAGGACCGCGTTGAGGGCCAGGACTACCCGCTCAACGCCATCGCGCAGTCCTACTTCACCGCCGGCAACCGGGGCTTGCTGTTTGGCACCGCCCTGTTCGACGACTTCTATGGCCTGGGCTACCTGGACCTATCGGCGCCCGCGGAGGCGCGGCCAGTGACCATCACCGGCCAGCAGCACTCGGGCGTGGGCGAGCTGGACCGGCTGGAGGAGATGGCCGGCGACCGCTTTTACGTGGGCTACAACATCGACGGCGTCTCGTGGCTGTACGAGGGCGTGTTTGACGAAACCGCGCTGGAGATGCGGCTGGAGCGTGTGCTGGCCGGTGAGGGCGCCCTCTCGGCGGGCGTGCTCGAGTCAGTCTACTACGACAAGGCCGGCCGGCGGACGGTGCTGTCCTACTCCACCGCCACCTCCCCCACCCAGATCTACAGCCTGCCGAGCGCCGACCCCACCCTCACGATCAAACACACGCGCGAGCGCGTGCTCGGGCTGGCCAACGACTGGCTGTCGCCCGGTGAGGACGCCGCCTTCACCTCGCACGACGGCCTGCGCGTATCCGCCCGGCTCTACCGGCCCGCGCCCGCGCTGGGCTTCGCGGGGCCGCGCCCGCTGGTCTACTACGTCCACGGCGGCCCGCAAGGCCAGGAGCGGCCGGACTTTGCCTGGTTCTCCATGCCGCTCATCCAGTTCCTCACCCTCAACGGCTTTGCCGTCTTTGTGCCCAACGCGCGCGGCAGCACCGGCTATGGCCTGCGCTACATGAAGCACGTGGACCACGACTGGGGCGGGCAAGACCGGCTGGACCACGTACACGCCATGACCCAGGTGCTGCCGCGCGTGCCGGGTGTGGATGTCACGCGCACGGCGGTGGTGGGCCGCTCGTACGGCGGCTACATGACCCTCACCCTGGCCAGCCGCCACCCCGAGCTGTGGCAGGCCGCGGTGGACATGTTTGGCCCCTACAACCTGTTCAGCTTTATGGACCGGCTGCCCGAGACCTGGAAGCCCTACTTCCACATCGCCCTGGGCCATCCCGAGAAGGACCGTGATTTCCTCGTGGAGCGCTCGCCCAGTACCCACATCCAGAACGTGGCCTGCCCGCTGCTCATTATCCAGGGCAAGAACGACCCGCGCGTCATCGAGCCCGAGTCGCGCGACGTGGTGGAGACCCTGCGCGCCGAGGGCAAGCAGGTGGAGTACATTGTGTTTGAGAACGAAGGGCACGATGTGCTGAAGTTTGAGAACAAGGTGCGGTGCTACAACGGGATCACGGAGTTTTTCAAGAAGCACCTGCGGCCCTAACCGATGCTTCACGCACAACCCAGAGAAGCCAGCAGGAGCAACAGCCCATGACGACCCCCTCCCCCAAACCGGCCGAACCCGCCTGGGCACCGCTGCTCCAGATGATCAGCGCCTACCGGGTCAGCCAGGCGCTGTATGCGGCCACCCAGCTCGGCGTGTTCGAGGCCTTGGGCGAAGGGCCGCGGACCGTCGAGGCATTGGCGGCTGCCACGGCCGCCAACGCGCCCGCCCTCGGCCGCCTGCTGCGCGCGCTGACCAGCGTGAGTGTCCTGCATGAAGACGAGGCGGGCCGGTTTGCCGCAACCGCCCTGGGCGAGCGGATGCGGGCCGATCACCCCGAGTCGTTGCGCTCGCTGGCGCTGCTGTTGGCCGGACCACCCTTCTGGCAGGCCTGGGGCGACCTCACCGAAACCGTGCGCACGGGCACGCCGGCCTTTGACCGGGTCCATGGCCAGGCCTTCTTTGACTACCTGGGGCAGCGCCCCGAAGCCGCCGCCATCTTTGATGGGGCCATGACCAATACCACCCGCCTCAACCAACCCGCCGTGCTCAATGCCTACGACTTCTCTGGCTTCAAAAAGGTTGTGGACGTCGGCGGCGGGCGCGGCGCGCTGCTGCGCGGCCTCCTCGCGCGCAACCCCGGCCTGGTGGGCGTGCT
>CAYUYN010000380.1:0-4298 GCA_964449185.1 uncultured Anaerolineales bacterium
ATTACCCGCTACACTCGTCGTATGTCCACACCCCGCCTGCCCACACCCCGTCGCCCACCCAGCCCAGCCCGCTTCGCCAGCCGCGCAGGAGTTTTTTTCACGCAAGTGCTACTAATCACTCCAAAATCGCCACTTTCATCGGCAAATCAAGCCCTTTTCGAGATTTTCCCATCTGCTACCATCTGCTACTAAGTGCTACCAACTGCTACCAAGTGCTACCATCTGCTACCGTCTGTCACCCACTGTTTTATGCGAACCTCTCACCCCACTCACCCAGTGCCGCCACCGTCACCGCTAGTCCAACCTGCCGACTGCCGACTGCTCACTGCCGACTGCCGACTTCACTTCGCCCCCAGCCGCAATGCGCCCGCCCCGCTGCCTCCGCTTGCCTCTGGAACAATTACCGGTTACGCTCTCCTCAAACCCAGACCCCAAGGGTTTCTTAAAACCCTTGGGGTCTCGCTGCTTCCCACCCGGCCCGGCGCAAGTTATTATGTACGATGCAAAAAACGCGAAATGTTCACTTCTGTACTCACCTTAGTCACCGGTTATGGTCAAGATGAGTTTTCCAAGAGTCCGCCCTCACCGCTGTCCACTGTCCACTAACCACTATGCTCCACCTCACCGAATCCGGCCCCGCCTCCGCGCCCACCCTCGTCCTATTGCACGGTGGGGGCGTCGGTGGTTGGATGTGGCAGCCGCACGTGGCCGCGTTGCAGGCCGATTATCACTGCCTGGTGCCCGACCTGCCCGAGCACGGCCAGAGCCTGGACGCCGGGCCCTTCGCCATCAACGAGGCGGCGCGGCGGCTGGCCGAGCTCATCCATGCGCGCGCCCACGGGGGCCGGGCCCACCTGGCCGGGCTCTCGCTCGGCGCGCAGGTGGGCGTGGCGCTGCTCGGGCTCAGCCCCGGTCTGGTGGACCGCGCCGTGTTCAGCGGGGTGCTGGCGCGCAAACTGCCCGGCGCCGGGCTCATCGGGCCGAGCCTGCGGCTGTATGCGCCCTTCAAGAACCACCCCGCCCTGATCCGGGCCAACATGCGCAGCCTGGCCGTGCCCGCCGCCTACTACGAGCAGTTTGCCGCCGGCACCCGCCGCGCCAGCGCCGCGGCCTTGACCCGCATCCTGACCGCTAACATGGGATTTGAAATTCCGCTCGGCCTCACCCGGCGCCAGAACCCCACCCTGGTGCTGGTGGGCCAAAAGGAGCCGGGCTTCATGAAGCGCTCGGCCCGCGCGCTGTCGGGGTCCATGCTGGGCGGCACCGCCCTCATGGTCAGCGGCGCCGTCCACAACTGGCCCCTGGCCCAGCCCGACCTGTTTGTGAGCATCGTGCGCGCCTGGCTCACCGACAGCCCCCTGCCCGCCGGCCTACAAGGCGTCCCGCGCCGTTAAGGTAAACTAAAGCCCAAGCCCAACACTCTCCACTGACCACTAACCACTGACCACTTCCCCCACCCACCGTGTCCAAGCTCACCTCCCTCACCGCCGCCATCCACGCGCACGTCCACGACGGCGACCTCATCTACGCCGCCGGCTTCACCCACCTCATCCCCTTCGCGGCCGGGCACGAGATCATCCGGCAGGGGCGGCGCGGCCTGACCCTGGCGCGCGCCACGCCCGACATCGTCTACGACCAGATGGTGGCCGCCGGCTGCGCCGCTAAGCTCATCTTCTCCTACTCCGGCAACCCCGGCGTCGGCTCGCTGCGCGTCGTGCGCGCCGAAATCGAGGCCGGGCGGCTGGCCATTGAGGAGTACAGCCACTTCGCCATGATCACGCGGCTGACGGCCGCCGCCGCCGGGTTGCCCTTCCTGCCCATGCGGTCGGTGGGCACCCAGGACCTGCTGCGGGCGAATTCAAAGTACCGCACCGTGGCCGACCCCTACAGCGGCGAGGTGCTCAACACCGTGCCCGCCCTGCACCCCGACGTGGCCATCGTCCACGCCCAGCGCGCCGACGCCAACGGCAACACGCAAATTTGGGGCATCTTGGGCGAGCAAAAGGAAGCGGCCTTCGCCGCCCGGCGGGTCATCGTCACCGCCGAGGAGATCGTGGACGAGGCCGTCATCCGCTCCGACCCCAACCGCACGCTCATCCCGGCCATGGTCGTCAGCGCCGTCTGCCACGTCCCCCACGCCGCCCACCCCTCCTACACCCAGGGCTTTTACGATCGGGACAATACTTTTTACCTGGAATGGGATAAACTATCGGCATCGTCCGCCGGGGTGCGCGCCTGGCTGGACGAGTGGGTCTTCGGCCTGCCCGACCGGGAGGCCTATTGGGCCAAGCTGGGGCCGGCCGTCCAGGCCCGGCTGGCCGTAAAACCGCGCTGGAGCCAGCCCGTCAACTATGGAGCGTTCTAACCGCGGGGCTTTTCCATTCTCGGCTTCGGGCATAAAGACGCTCTGCCCCCTCTCCCTCTCCTGGCCCGCGCCCTTGGTTTTCGCGAAGCGGGCCGGGACCGCAGGAGGGCCGGGGTGAGGGTGAGGTCAGGCCCGGAGTCAAGGCACGCAACGCGTGGAAAAACCCTGGTTCCAACCGGCAAGCTTAGTCGTCGCGCGAACACGACCTTGGCCCCCCACCCGACACCACCCGGCACCGGCCGCGTCCTGGTGTTTTGGCGTCTCTGGAGCCTGGGCCGCTGGGAAAAGGAGGAGCTATGTTAGAGCACATCGATCTCGACCAGCCTCTGTCCAAGGAAGAGTACAAGCGCCGCCTGCCCCCGCTCCAGCGGCGCCTGTACGATCTGGAGCACGCCGTGTACGCAGCCCGCGTGCCGGTGATGATCGTCTTTGAGGGCTGGGCCGCGGCCGGCAAGGGCACCACCATCAACTTGCTGGCCACGCGCATGGACCCGCGCGGGTTCCGCGTGGTGCCGGTGACGCCGCCGCGCACGGCCGAGCTGGCCTATCCCTGGATGCGGCGCTTCTGGCTGCAGATCCCGGGGCGCGGGCAGATCGTGGTGTTCGACACCTCCTGGTACCGGCGCGTCCTCATCGAGCGCGTCACCAAGGCCGTGCCCAAGCGCGAGTGGCAGGAGGGCTATCAGGACATCGTGGACTTCGAGGCCATGCTGGCGGCTGGCGGCATGCTCATCGTCAAGTACTGGCTGCACATCTCGCGCAAGGAACAGGCCAAGCGCCTCAAGAAGCTGCGCGCCGACAAGCTGACGGCCTGGCAGGTGTCCGACGAAGACGCCGTCCAGCACGAGGACTACGCCAAATACACCCGGGCGGTGGAGATCATGCTGGCCCGCACCGAGGCCCCGCATGCGCCCTGGACCATTGTCGAAGCCACCGACCGGCAATACACCGCCCTGAAAGTCATTGAGACCCTGGTGCGCGCGCTGGAGCTGCGCCTGGGCGACCAGGCCCCGCCGCCCGAGCCGGACGAAAGCGCCGCGCTCGAGCCGACGACCGTGTCCGCGGCCGCGAGCGCCAATGGCGCCACCCTGCCGGAGGACCCGGGGATGGAGGCTGAAGATGCTTGAAACCGTCGATCTCACCGCCTGTGTGGAAAAGGAAGACTACAATGGCCGGGTGACCGAGCTCCAGAACCGGCTGCACCTGCTGGGCTACGAGGTCTACAACCAGAAGCGGCCCGTGCTGATGGCCTTCGAGGGCTGGGACGCGGCCGGCAAGGGCGGCGCCATCAAGCGGCTGACCGAAAAGCTGGACCCGCGCGGCTATGTCGTGCACGGCATCAAGGCGCCCGAGGGCGACGACAAAAACCGCCACTATCTCTACGCCTTTTGGCGGCGGCTGCCCGAGGCCGGGCAAATCTCCATCCTCGACCGCTCGTGGTACGGGCGGGTGCTGGTGGAGCGCGTCGAGGGCTTCGCGCCCGAGGCCGACTGGCAGCGCTCCTACAGCGAGATCAATGACTTCGAGCGCCAGTTGACGGACTATGGCATGCTGGTGTTCAAGTTCTGGCTGCACATCAGCCCGGAAGAGCAGCTCAAGCGCTTCAACGAGCGCGCCGGCACGCCGCACAAGACCTGGAAGCTGACCGACGAAGACTGGCGCAACCGCGAAAAGTGGGGGCCGTACGAGCAAGCGGTCAACGACATGCTGCTCAAGACCAGCACGCCCGGCGCGCCCTGGACGGTGGTGGCCGCCAACGACAAGTACCACGCGCGCCTGACCGTGCTCGAGACGGTGGTCAACAAGCTGTCTAAAGCACTCAACTAGGCCGCGGCCTTCTTGACACCGGCATGAATTATTACGACATCCTGGGTGTGCCGCGCGAGGCCACCCCCGATCAAGTTCGAAGCGCCTACCGGGCGCTGGTGCAGCT
>CAYUYN010000381.1:0-2174 GCA_964449185.1 uncultured Anaerolineales bacterium
GTGCTGGCGCTGGACGAGACCCCGCGCGAACGCGGCGTGGCCGACGTGCACGTGTGGGCGCCGGCCGGCGCGAACGCGGACCAACCGCTCTCGCGCCAACTGCTGGCGGCCGTGCGCGACCAGGCGGCCCGCTCGGGCTTCACGGAGCTTAAGCTCTTTGTCAGCGAGGCCAACCTGCCGCTGCTCGGGACGGGCTGGCGGGATGATGGCTACAAACAGCAGTTGTGGCTGCGCGACTTGAAGCAGGGCCACCGCTAGCCGTTGTGCGGTTTAGAACAAAGTCCACAAGGATCATTCTGAGAAAGGCGGCCAAGAAAAGCCAGTTTGCGAACAGACGTTCCCGCAGTAGGAGTTTCTTTAAGGTTACCGCTGGTTGACTCTGCCCCTGATAAGATTTAAGGTTAAGTGGCCTGGAAAAGCCTCCTGTGTTCCAGGGCTGATGTGTGCCGACGCGTTCGAACGGCCTGAGACTTTGACCCGGATCACACGCCCGCTCGCTCTTCATTGAGCAGACCGCCGGGACCGAACAATCTGTGATCATCCGGCGACAAGTCTCTCGCTGGCCCGCCGAATAGACGTTGCACATCTGGCGCGCGTACCGGCCAGGCTGCCCAGGATACCCCCACCGGAGGCTTTTCTTTGCGCCGGGGCACCCGCGCGAACCCGTTTGGGTTCGCGCGGACTTTTTAAGGATAAAAGAACCACGTGGGGGCCGACACAGGGGCCGCGCTGAGCGCGGCCCCTGTGTCGGCCCCCACGTAACCTCATTCAGCCCAAAAATTAAGCAGGCTTTGGCTGCCGGCCCACGGCGCGCATGGCCTCCGCCGGACGATTGGTCGTCACGCTGTATGCGCCCTGCTGCTGGAGCCGCCGGTACACCCATGGCTTCTCCCATTTGCCAATCCACACCTGCGCCTGGCGGCCGCCGGTGCGCGCGGACCGCAGGCTGCCGGGCGCGAGCAGCACCATCTCCGACATCGGGCCTACGTACTGCACACTGGCCGGCGCGGTGCTATAGTTGAATTGCCACTGGGCATACAGCGCGCCGAGCTGCGCCGTGGGGCTGACCGCCCGCAATCGCGTGAGCGCTTCCCAATCGAACGAAATGAAAATCGTGCGGTCGAGGCAGCCGGCGGCTTCGACGGCGCGGAACATCTCGACCTCCAGACCCGGGTAGAGCGCCGGCGACTTGATCTCGGCCACCAACTGCACGCCCGCCGCCTGGGATAGATCCAGCACTTCTTGGAAAGTGGGGATGCGCTCGCCCTGTCCCGCGTCCAGCGCGCGCAGTTGGGCCAGGGTCAAGTTGCCCACGGCGCCCTGGCCGTTGGTGGTGCGGTCTACGGTTTCGTCGTGGATCACAACCAGCGCCCCATCGCGCGAGCGCTGGCAGTCGAGCTCAACGCCATCGGCGCCCAGCGCGATGGCGCCGCGAAAGGCAGCGAGAGTGTTTTCGGGTGCGCGGTCCGGTCCGCCGCGATGGGCGATGATGAGCATGGGGGGTGACCTGCGTGTATATTACCCTAACTTCACCCCCGTAATCTCCGCAATCCGCTCGCGCGCCGCGGCCTCATCGCCGGCGCGCAGCAGCGCGATGACATCCGAGTCCACCAGCCGATACCACAACGCCTTGCGTTCTTCAAAGTCAGGCGCTTGCGCGGCCAAGCCGGCGCGCAGGTCGCCGGCCAGCTCGAGGAAGCGCGCGTACTCGTGGCCCAGCTCGCGCGCGAGGCGCTCCTTGAGCCTTACAGCCAGCGCCGGGGCCTTGCCGCTGGTGGAGATGGCCACGGTCAGGTCGCCCTGGCGCAGGATGGACGGCGCGATGAAGTTGCAGTGGGGCACGTCGTCGACGGCGTTGAAGAGCAGGTGGCGGTCGCCGGCTTCCTGCCACGCGGCGGCGTTGGCCGAGCGGTCATCGGTGGCGCCCACCGCCAGAAAGGCCTCGGCCAGGTCGCCGGGTTGATACGCGCGCGCCAGGTGGCGCACCCGACCGGCCTCCACCAGGGCTGTCAGAGTCGGCGAGAGCGCCGGCGCAATCACGGTCACCCAGGCGCCGGCCTCCAGCAGCCCCTGCACCTTCCCCGTGGCGATGGTGCCCCCGCCGATGACGGTGCACAAGCGGCCCCGCAGGTCGAGCAGTACGGGGTAGTAGTGACTGTTCACCGCCCGCAGGC
>CAYUYN010000381.1:2274-4289 GCA_964449185.1 uncultured Anaerolineales bacterium
CTGTTCACCGCCCGCAGGCTGTTCACAGCCCGCTCACCCGCCCCATGGTCTCCGCCGGCTTGAGGTGGATGCCGCACTCAGTCTTGCCAAAGCCCGACCAGCGGCCGGCGCGCTCGTCTTCGCCGGGGGCAATGGCGCGCGTGCAGGGCCAGCAGCCGATGCTGGCGTAGCCCTGGTCGTGCAGCTTGTTGTAGGGCAGCGCGTGGATGTGCAGGTAGGCCCACACGTCGGCCTTGGTCCACGCGGCCAGGGGGTTGATCTTCACCAGCCCGTTGGCGTTGTCCCATTCCACCAGGCCGGCCTTGGCCCGGTTGGCGGTCTGGTCGCGGCGGATGGCGGTGATCCAGGCGTCCTTAAAGGCCAGGTGCTCGCGCAGCGGCTGCACCTTGCGCAGATTGCAGCACTGGTTGGGGTCGCGCGACCAGAGCGCCGCGCCGTGCTGGGCGGCCTGCTCCTCCAGGGACAGCCGCGTGGCCACGCGGGTAAAGGTCAGGCCCAGGCGCTCGGCCAGCTCGTCGCGCAGGGCATAGGTCTCGGGGAAGAGCAGCTCGGTATCCAGGTAAAAGATGGTAGTTTCGGGCGCGATCTGCGCGAGCTGGTGCAGCAGCACCACGCCTTCGGCGCCAAAACCGGTGGCCAGCGCCAGTCCCGGCGCAAAGTTGTCGACGCCCCACCGCAGGATTTCTTCGGGCCGGCGCCCTTCCAATTGAGCGCTCACCGGCTTGAGGCTGGCGCGCGTCCAGTAGGCCAGCGACAGGGTCTGCAGCCGGGGCATAGCCAGTTCGACGGTCATCGGGCCTCCACCGCGGCGGACCGCCGCTCGATCCCCTGCACAAACGCCTCCATCGTGTTCCAGGCCACCAACTCGGTCTGGGGCGCGGCGTGGGCGGCGGCCTTAGCCGCGTGCTCGAAGCGCGCCCGGCCAAACCAATCCAACTTCTGGCGCAGCCCCACCACCTCCCCAATGACGATGGTGGCAGGCGGCTCCACGCCGGCCGCGCGCTCGGCGATGTCGGCCAGGGTGCCCTCGACCACGCTCTGGCGACCGGTGGTGCCCCAGCCGATCACGGCGGCGGGCGTCGCGGCCGGGCGGCCCAGGGCCACCAGGCGCCGCGCAATCTCGGGCAGGTGCTTGACGCCCATCAGGCACACCAGGGTGCCGGTGGCCGGCAAGCCGGACCAATCCACGTCGCCCGCTTCGGTGTCGCTGCCGTGGCCGGTGACCACGGTGAAGCTGCTGGCAAAGTCGCGATGCGTCACCGGGATGCCGGCATAGGCCGGCACGGCCACGGCGCTACTGACGCCGGGAACGACTTCATAGTCCAGCCCGGCCTCGGCCAGGGCCTGGCACTCTTCGCCGCCGCGCCCAAACACAAACGGGTCGCCGCCCTTGAGCCGCACCACGCACAAGCCCGCGCGCGCCTTCTCGATCAGCAGCGCGTTGATCTCTGCCTGCGAGCGGCGCTGGCGCGCCGGCGCCTTGCCGACGTCGATCAGCTCGGCCGTGTTAGGGGCCTCGGCCAGCAGCTCGGACGCCACCAGGCGGTCGTACAGCACCACATCGGCGCGACGCAAACAGGCCAGGCCCTTGACCGTAATCAGTTCGGGGTCGCCAGGCCCTGCGCCAACGATGTAGACCAGACCGGGGTTGCTATGCGCCATCATGGTTGCTCCTGTTATTCCGTATTTCGTATTGCGTCCCAAAGGGACTGGCCTGAAGGCCGTCCGCTATATTCCGTTGGCGGCGGCTGTCGCCGCCGATTGCTGTGGCCTGACAGCCAGGGCGCCCACGGGGGGGCCGCCCCTACAGGATTTTAAGACGCACCTTAGCGAAAATTGCAGGCCAGCTCTAACCGCTTCTGCGCCGCGCCCGTGGCGACCACTTGCCGCACGCGGGCCAGGCCGTCGGCCACATCGGCCGCCGCGCCGAGCAGCGCCAGGATGACCGCCGCGCTAAAGGCGGCCTGGTCGCCGGCGGGGCCGGGTTCGCCGGCAATGGCGGCGGCATTGAGGCG
>CAYUYN010000382.1:0-4286 GCA_964449185.1 uncultured Anaerolineales bacterium
GTGCGCGGGCTGCTGGGCGCGCTCCCTTTGGGCGTGCGCCTGCCGGCCCTGCCGCGCGTGCCCCTCACCTGGCGCCTGGCCAGCTTCTCCATCTGCCTGCTGCTGGCCGCCATGCTGGCGCGCCTGCTCACCGACCGGTCCATGTTCATTGACGGCATCAACCTGGGCGGTTCGGCCCTGGTGCCGGGCGAGGAAATTTATTCGCACTCCGGCATTGCCGGGCAGCACATCTTCTGGGCCGACCCGGCCGAGATCCAGCGCCAGGTGTCGGCGGTGCCCGGCATCGCTGGCGCGGTAGTCAGCGTGCAGTGGCCCAACCTCGTCACCATCGTGGTCACCGAGCGCATCCCGGTGGTGACCTGGATTGAGAACGAGCGCACCTGGTGGGTGGACGCCGATGGGCACCGCTTCCGCGCGCGCCAGGACCTGCCCGGCCTGCTGCCGATCATGGTCGACGACTCCAAGGGCAAGTCCAACACGCCCGAAGGCGCGGCCGTGCCCGCGGCCGCTATCCACGGCGCGCTCCAGCTGCGCGAGCTGCGCCCCAACATCGAGCTGCTGCACTACGATGCCCTGAACGGCCTGAGCTACCAGGACGGCCGCGGCTGGCGCGGGTACTTTGGGGTGGGCACCGACATGCCGCAAAAGCTGGCGGTCTACGAGCAGCTGACCCAAGACCTGACCGCGCGCGGCATATATCCGAAGAAGATTAGTGTCGAGAACCTGGACGCGCCGTATTACACCAAGTGAAACTATGATCAACGACAACCCCCTTCTCGTCGGCCTTGATGTGGGCACCACCAAGATCTGCGCGCTCGTCGGCGAGTCCGACGAAGTGGGCGGTCTGCGCATCCTGGGCGTGGGCATCGAGCCCGCGCGCGGGATGCGCAAAGGCGTCGTGGTAAACGTGGAGGAGGCCAGCCACGCCATCGCCACGGCGGTGGAAAAGGCCCAGCGCAGCGCCGGGTATGAGATCGGCGCGGCCTTCGTCAGCCTGGCCGGCGCCCACATTGCCTCGGTCAACAGCCGCGGCGTGGCCGGGGTGGGCGGCGGCACGCTACGCAGCGGCATCGACCAGGACGACATTGACCGCGCCCTGGACGCGGCCCAGGCCATCGCCATCCCCCACGGGCGCGAGGTGCTGCACGTCATCCCGCGCGGCTTCACCGTGGACGGGCAGGACGGCATCCGCCACCCGCTGGGCATGCACGGCTTCCGGCTGGAGGTCGAGGCCCACATCATCACGGCCGCCACCGCCTCGGTGCAGAACCTGACCAAGTGCGTCGAGGCCGCCGGGGTGCAGGTGGAGGCCTACGTGCTCAACCCGCTGGCCTCGGCCGAGGTCGTCCTCACCGACACCGAGAAGGAAATGGGCGTGGTCGTCTGCGACATCGGCGGCGGCACGACCGACCTGGCCATCTACATTGACGGCAACGTCTGGCACACCATGGTGCTGTCGGTGGGCGGCAACCACCTGACCTCCGACATCGCCCACGGCCTGCGCCTGCCGGCCGACATGGCCGAAAAGATCAAGATCGAGCACGGCCACGCCAGCGCCGAAGACGTGGCCACCACCGAGACCTTCACCATGCAGCCCTTCGGCGAAGAGCGCCCCGTGCAGATCGCCCGCATGGACCTGGCCACCATCATCGAGGCCCGCGTGGAAGAGATGTTCAGCCTGGTGCTGCAGGAAGTGAAGCGCACCGGCTACGACGGGCTGCTGCCGGCCGGCGTGGTGCTCACCGGCGGCACCAGCCTGCTGCCCGGCATCCGCCGCGTGGCGTCCGAAGTGCTCAACCTGCCCTGCCGCACCGCCGGCCCCGCCAACCTGCAGGGCCTGGTGGACCGGCTCCAGGGGCCGGCCTACGCCACCAGCGTGGGCCTGCTGTCCTGGGCGCAGAACGAGAGCCAGTCGGCCCCGCGCCTCAAGAAGGGCAAGCGGGCCGGCCTGAGCGCGCGCGCCATGAACTTCGGCAAGGGGATGGACCTGTTGAAGAGGCTGTTGCCGTAAAGAGGTAATTCGTACCTGGTATGTAGGCTTGGGTAACGAAAGTTGCCACCGACTACTTACCAGGTACCGTGTTCAGCTTGGAGCGGCTTGGAGCTGTCGCTCACCAGAGGCCTGAGGAGGCATCGATGCAACCTGCACTTCCGCTACCCGAGTCGTTCGCAAGAATCAAGGTCGTAGGCGTTGGGGGCGGCGGCAGCAATGCCGTCAACCGCATGATCGAGCAAGGCATGGCCGGCGTTGAGTTTATCACCATCAACACCGATGCCCAGGCCCTGCTGCTGGCCAACGCCCCCCGGCGAGTGCGCATCGGCGACAAGCTGACGCGCGGCCTGGGCGCCGGCGGCAACCCCGAGGTCGGCCAGAAGGCCGCCGAGGAGTCGGCCGAGGAGCTGTACGAAGTGCTGCGCGGGGCCGACATGGTCTTTATCGCCGCGGGCCTGGGCGGCGGCACCGGCACCGGCGCCGCGCCCATCGTGGCGCAGATCGCCAAGGAAGTCGGCGCCCTCACCATCGGCGTCGTCACCCGGCCCTTTACCTTTGAAGGCTCGCGCCGCCTGCAGTCATGCGAGGGCGGCATCAACAAGCTCAAGGATCATGTCGACACCCTCATCGTGATCCCCAACGACCGGCTGCTGCAGATCGTCGACAAGCGCGCCTCGCTCCAGGACTCGTTCCGCATGGCCGACGACGTGCTGCGCCAGGGCATCCAGGGCATCTCCGAGCTCATCACCGTGCCCGGCCTGATCAACCTGGACTTCGCCGACGTGCGCACCATCATGGCGGAGGGCGGCGCGGCCCTCATGGCGGTCGGCCACGGCTCCGGCGACGATCGGGCCCGCCTGGCGGCCGAGCAGGCCATCTCGTCCAGCCTGCTGGACATCACCATCGACGG
The DNA here is from genome assembly GCA_964449185.1 of uncultured Anaerolineales bacterium. Classification (GTDB taxonomy): domain Bacteria; phylum Chloroflexota; class Anaerolineae; order Anaerolineales; family UBA6663; genus CAYUYN01. The sequence goes on from CAYUYN010000382.1 coordinate 2,904, forward strand.
CGCCCGCGGCATCCTGTTCAACGTGACCGGCGGCCCCAACATGACCCTGTTCGAGGTCAACCAGGCCGCGGCCATCATCAAGGAAACCGCGCACCCCGAGGTCAACCTGATCTTCGGCGCCGTCATCGACCCGAACCTGGGCGACGAGATCCGCGTGACCGTGATTGCCACGGGCTTCGAGCGCACCGGCATGCCGCGCCGCACCATCGAGCGGCCCTCGGCCCAGCCCGCGCGCGGTGGGCAGCAGCGCCCGGCCTCCACCACCAGCGTCAACCCGTCGCCGGTGGAGCAGCCCGCCGGCGCCACGCGCCAGTCGGAGCTCTCCGAGTTCCAGCCGCGCTCATACAACACCGACGACCTGGATATCCCGGCCTTCCTGCGCCGGCGCTAGGCAGTTCGTCCGCGCGGCCCCTACCGGAATGCGAAGTCGCGGACTTCGCGCCGGCGGCAGCTCCACCGCCGCCGGACTCCGGCCGGGCTGGTCGGACTGTACGACACGGCGGCGCGGTTTCTCCTCAAACCGTGCCCCCCACGCTCCCAGCGGGCCCATCCGGCTCCGGCTGGCGCGCGCGTGTGTGCTTCGGCACGCTTGCGCCCCGCCAGTAGGCGCCCGGGTGGGCCTTCTGCGCGTTAAGACTCGTTCTTCATAAACCTGCCAGGTTTTCCTTGATTGCCAACGTGTACCTTAACGCGCTTTAACCTTTCTTCTCCGCCATTTCAAGGCGATAATGCGGCTCGCCAGATCAAGAATATTTTAAGAATCAGACCTTAAAATCTACCCCTCACCCTATTGCCTCTGCAATCAATGTTTGCTATAGTGTAGCTCACTGGCGCCACATATTGGGCATTGTGAAATCTTACCCCAATATGTGGCGGTTTGTGCCAGAATCTGGGTCGTTTTCCCTACAAATGGGGGTGCCGTGCCTGGCCTCCCCTGGGCCGAACACCAGCATCTCGCGAGTGTGATTAAGAAAATCTGATGCGTTGTCCCTACTGCGGCGCGGCCGATTCCAGAGTCATCGACACCAATCACGACGCCCGCGGCGGCGTGCGACGCCGCCGCGAATGCCTGGTCTGCCGCCAGCGCTTCAGCACTTACGAGCGCGCCGTGCTGGCCACGCCCATGCTGGTCAAGCAGGATGGCACCCGCGAGGAGTTCGACCGCGAGAAACTCAGCCGCGGCATCCGCATCGCCTGCGCCAAGCGCCCCGTCTCGGCCGCCGACATCGACCGGCTGATGGGTGAAATCGAAGCGACCCTGCAGACCATGGGTGAGACCGAAGTCTCCAGCCGTATCGTCGGCGACATGGTCATCAACGCCCTCAAAGAGCTCGACCACATCGCTTATATTCGCTACGCTATCGTCTATCTCGGCTTCGACGA
>CAYUYN010000383.1:0-4276 GCA_964449185.1 uncultured Anaerolineales bacterium
GGCCGCCGCGCGCCAGGCCGGCGCGGTCGCCGTCGCCCTGTCGGGCGCCGGCCCGTCCCTGGTCGCCTTTGCCGGCGCGAACGACGACCACCACGGCGCCATCGCGCAGGCGATGGAAGAGGCGTTCCGCGCCAACGGCCTGGCGGCGCGGACGTTTGTACTGCTGGTGGCGGGGGAGGGACTCATTAGCAGTGCGGCTTGAGGCACGCGGGGGACAAGAGTTCGCCCTCATCCCCCGGCCCCTTCTCCCTCCGGGAGAAGGGGTGCCTCTTCCCGCGGAGGGACGAAAAGTAGAAGAGGGTGCTGGCGGCGCGAGGTCGGACGCAAGCGTCGCACTCCCTAAACGCAGTGTCCAATCGGTGCTCGATCACGGCTCGCCGTACACAATTCGATAGACCACCCCCGCTGCATAGTCCGCCACATACAAACCCCCATCCGGTCCTACCGTCAGGTCTACCGGGCGGCCCGTGGGCAGCTCTAAAAACCACTCGGTCTCGCTCACATAGCTGGCGCCCTCGGGCGTGAGCTGCACACGCAGGAGGCCGCGCTCGGTGTCGAGCGGGAACATGTACAGCGAGCCGGTCACGGCGATGAAGGCATTGTCGAAATACTCCGCGGGGAACTGCTGGCCGTTGTAAAACGCCAGCCCATTGGCGGAGGTGTGCGCGGTGAAGCCGGCCACCGGGTTGAGGCGGTCGGCGCACAGCGGCGCCTGGTTGCCCAGCCAGCACTCGGGCCAGCCATAGTGCCGGCCGGCGCGGATATGGTTGAGCTCTTCGGGCGGCGCGGTGGGGCCCAGGTCGTCGCGGCTGTTGTCGGTGGCAAACAGGTCGCCGGCCGCATTGAAGGCCAGGTCATACGGGTTGCGCAGACCGCTGGCGTACACGCTCAGCGCCGTGCCATCGGGCCGGAAGCGCATGATCGTGCCGTTGCGCGGGTCGCCTTCGCGGCAGTGGTCGCAGGTCGAGCCCATGCCCATGTAGAGGAAGCCGTCGGCGCTCAGCGCCAGGCCGTCGTTTTGATGAAGGCCAAACGACGGCAGGTTGGTCACGACCACCCGGCTCTGGTCGCTGATCCCGTTGCCGTCGCTGTCGGCCACGGACTGCACGCTGCCGCGGTAGGAGATATAGAGCCGCTGGCCCACCCAGGCCAGCCCCAGCGGCACGTCCACCTCGCGCGCGTACACCGCTGGCGGCTCGGCCTGGTTGTCGTGATTGGCGTCGTCGAGCACGTACACCACGCCATTAGTGGAGGCCACGTACAGCCGCCCATCCGGCCCAAAGGTCAGGCTGGTGGGGCTGGGCACGCGGCCATAGGTCGTCAGCGAAAAGCCCGCGGCCAGCGTGCCCGTTTCCACCACGGTGTGCGCGAGCGTCGGGGTCGGTGAGGCGGTGGCGGTCAGGCGCGGGGTGCGCGTCGACCGCGGCGTTGGGCTCACCACCGGCCGCGTGGTGGGCGTGACCGCCGGCGTGCTCGATGGCCGCGGCGGCGGCGAAGGGATGACCGGCGTGGCCGAGCCGCACGCGACAAGGCAGAGGAGGCTGAGGAGACTGAGGCAGCGACGCATGGGGCTTATTTTAGCGCCGGTTTGATAGATAAAACACCTCCGAGGTCTTTAAGACCTCGGAGGCCTGTTTTTGGGACAGCCGTGCGTCAGCTTCCCCCGGCCTCATTCAACTCGAGCAAATGCCCATCCGGGTCCCGCAAATAGGCTGACTTTCCCCAATAGTAGGCCTTGGGCGCCACCTCCAGCGTGAGGCCCTGCGCCTCCAGGGCCTGGCAGGCGGCGTCCACATCCGGCACGCTCAACGGCCACATGGTTCTCGGGCGGCAGGTCGCCCGGCCCGGCCGTGTAGGTCTTGTGGATAAACACCTTGGCGCCGCCCGCCATGAAGATGGCCATATCGTCCGAGCGCGCCACGGGCTGTGTGCCGAGCAAATGCTCGTAGAACGCCGTCATGCGGCTGACGTTGTCGGTGAAGTAGGCCAGTTCGGCCAGTTGCGGCATGGGGAGGCCTCCATTTGGGTTGGGGATGTTCGCCTGAGCGCCATCATATTACCGCTAAACGGCGGCGGCTGTTCAGAGTGCGTCTGAAAACGCGGATTGGGGCGCGGTCTTTCTCGAGGGGATGCCGGCGCGAAGTGGACGGAGAGCGGGAAGGTGAGAGTAGGCACAAGTTGCTGTTACGGCGCCCACAGGGAGGGCGCCCACACCCTCCGCTGCGCTGCGAGTGCAGGCAGGGGGGCGCCCCTACTCAGCAGGCCGCAGGGAGGGCGCCCCTACTCAGGTAAAGAAAACGGCCCTCGCCCCGGAACCATTCCGGCGGCGAGGGCCTCTACCGACGCGCTTACCGTTAATAAACCGCTACCGATACGTCTACCGTCTCACCGATACACCAGGTTAGAAGGGCCGGGGGGTGAACAACAGCGCGAACAGCACCACCGTCGCCAGCGCGATCAGGCGGCGTCCCCAACCCAGCGGGGTAATATCATTCAGGGGCTGGGCGTGGCGCAGGCCGGTGATGTAGGCAAAGAACGCCCACGTATACCAGCCGCTCCACAGCGTGTAGCCCATCACCAGCATGCCCAGGAAGGTCACCAGCGCCAGCGGCCGGGCGGCCTTGCCCAGCACCGCGTAGGCCACGTGCCCGCCGTCGAGCTGGCCCATGGGCAGCAAGTTGAAGCCCGTCACCAACAGGCCAAACCAGGCCGCGATGGCCACCGGGTTCAGCCGCACCGCTTCGTTGGCGGCGTGCGGCACGATCGCGTCCAACAGCCAGCGCAGCAGCAGCGACGTGCCCATGCCCGCCGTGCCGGTGCGGGTGGTGACTTCCGACAGCAGCAGGCCGACCACCATCAGCGGCAGCGCCACGGCCAATCCGGCCAGCGGGCCGGCCAAGCCCACGTCAAACAGGGCCTTGCGGTTCTCGACGGGGCTCTTCAATTGAATGAAGGCGCCAAAGGTGCCCAGGCCAAGCGGCATGGGGATAAAGTACGGCAGGCTCACCTGCACCCCGTGCAGCCGCCCGGCCACGTAGTGGCCCATTTCGTGCACGCCCAGGATAAACAGCAGGGTGCCGGCAAACGGCGCCCCGGCGATCAGCACCGGTGCCAGCCGCGCCAGCTCGCCGGTATCGAACACCGCGCGCACGACCGGCCAGGCATTGACCCCGGCAAAGCCGGCGCCGGCCAGCAGGGTCGTAAACACAGTGGCCACAAACAGCAGCAGGTTGATCAGAGGGTTAAAGCGCGTCGCGCCGACTACTCCGCGCTGGGCCACCACGATGTCGCGGTTGCCCTCGCGCCGCAGCACGGGCGTATAGCCCAGGCGCTGGAAGCGTTCGCGCAGTTGGCGGTAGATCGCGTCGACCTCGCCGGTGGTGGCCAGCCGCCCCACGAACATCACCGCATCGCCGCGCTCGCTGGCGCGGATATCGGCGACGTGAAACAGACCCTCGATCTCCTGCCGCAGCCGGCCGACGAGGTCCATCTCCTGCTGAAGTTTCAGCTCGTAACTCGACACGCCCTGCCTCCAGTGCCTGTCCCCAGCGGCTAAAGTCTCGCCCGCAGCGACAGGTTAGTAATAACACAACGCGCGCTCGCAGCGCGCCTGGCAGGCTCTCAATCACCTGACATTTAGCGATAGTCTATCTTAGACCGCCGAGTGTAAAGTAAGCGTTAGAGGAATCTGAGAGGGGGATGAGAGAGGAAGAACGCGTGGGGGTGTCCACGCTAGCGCTTCGCGCTGTCGTGGATAAATGGGAGAGTGGGAGTGTGGGGGTGAGGCGGGCCTTGTTTGCGGCAAAAGAGGCCATGAGCGAGTCATTATTACGCGCAAAACGTCCGTCGCGCGCAGCGGATCGTCTGTCGTCGGTTTTCCGGCGTCACGGCCGCCGGCTAAAGCTTGGGCAGCACGATCGACTGCTGCTTCTGGTACTTGCCCTTCTTGTCGGCGTAGGAAATCTCGCAGACCTCGTCGGCCTCAAAGAACAGCACCTGCGCGATGCCTTCGTTGGAATAGATGCGCGCGGGCAGGGGGGTGGTGTTAGAGATTTCCAGGGTGACGAAACCCTCCCATTCGGGTTCAAAGGGAGTCACGTTCACGATGATGCCGCAACGGGCATAGGTCGATTTCCCGAGGCAGACCGTTAATACACTGCGTGGGATGCGAAAATACTCCACCGTGCGCGCCAGCGCGAACGAATTGGGCGGGATGACGCACACGTCGCCCTGGTAATCGACCATGGACTTCGGGTCGAAGTTCTTGGGGTCGACC
>CAYUYN010000384.1:0-1478 GCA_964449185.1 uncultured Anaerolineales bacterium
GGTCGCCGGCGGGGCCGGGCTCGCCGGCAATGGCGGCGGCATTGAGGCGGGCGTGCGCGATTACGTCGAAGGGCGGGGTCAGCCGCTCGCGGTGCGCCAGGCCCACCGCCGCCGGCTCCAACACCCGGTCGCCGCTCTCGTCGACGCCGAAGACGCGCGTGGCACGGCCCGCGGCCATCTCCACCGAGCCTTCTTCGCCCTGCACGATCCAACTGGCGCGCGTGCCGGTCTGGGCCAGGCGCAGCCGCTCCAGATACTCGCCGTGGAAAAAGCCGCTGAGCTGGTAGGGCGCGCCGGCCGGGTTGAAGAGCTTCTCGACCGTGTTCATGGCCGTGCGCAGGCCCAGCTCGCGGCGCAGGGGCGTCAGCGCATTCCACCGCGGGGCGTACTGCGCCGCATCCAGGTACGCCACGCCGACCGTCTCCAGCATGCGCTCCGCCTGCGCGGGCGGCAGCGCAGCGGGCACGCCCAAGGCCGCCAGGACCGCGCCCGGGGTGATGCCGGCCTTGGCGGGCACACCCTGCGCGCCGTGCAGGATCACCGGCACGCCGCTGGCGGCCAGCAGCACGGCCACGGCCGGGATGAGCTGGGCGGTCTTGGCCTTGCCGTCGTAAGGCACGCCCAGGTCCAGCAGGTCATCCACGCGCGGATGAATGGTGGTGACAAAGTCCTCGCGCGCGCCGCGGGTGAAGCCCAAGATTTCATCCAGCGCCTCGCCCTTGACGCGCTGGGCGATGAGGAAGGCGCCGGCCTGCGCGGGGGTCGCGACCCCGCGCACGATGAGCTGGATGGCCTGCGCGGCTTCGGCCTCCGTCAGGTCACGGCGCAGCTTGGCGCCGCGGCCGACCGCCTTGACAAAGGTCACGAAGTCCGGCGCCGGCGCGCTCACCGCCGCTGCGTCTTCGATCACAGGTAGCACTTGCTCAACTGGCGCCGACATGCGTCGCATACGCCGTTTCCGCCTCGAGCTGGCTGAGCAGGGCCGGCACATCGGCGCGGGCCGTGGTGGTCATCGTCACGGTGAAGCGCTCGCGCGGGTCGGTGCTGGTGCGGGCCAGGGTGTAGGCCCCGGCGCCTAAAAGGGTGGTGAACAGGGCGTCAAGCTCGGGCGTCAGGGCGGCCAGGGTCTCGGGCGTGTTGGGCGCCAGCGCGCGGTCGTTGACGATGATCTGCACTTCGCTGCCGCTGAACTTAAAGCCTTGCTCGCGCTCGAGCTTGTCGGCGGCCACCAGCGCCTGGCGCAGCGCCTGCCGCAGCCGGTCCTGCGTGGAACCGTCCACGCGGGCCTTGCGGTTGTACAACAGGCCCAGCCGGCCATCGCTCTCGTCCAGGCTGTAGTTGGACTCGTGCCCGATGAGCACCAGGCCCGGTCCGTGCGGCACGTGGCCATAGTCGGCCACATCCACGAGCAGCTCGCCCAACGCCTTCGCCTGAATCCAGCCGTTGAAGACGCCGGTGTAGTCGCCGGTGCGCACGCC
>CAYUYN010000384.1:1578-4264 GCA_964449185.1 uncultured Anaerolineales bacterium
CTACCTTGCGGGCGCCAGCGCCAACTTCGCATACGTCGTGTGCGCGGCTTCCACCACGAGCTGGGCTTCTTCGATGCGCTGGTGGGCCAGCTCGGGGCTGTAGGGCTCGGCGGCGTGCTCGTGCGCGCGGAAGAGGTACTGCCCGAACTTGCCGCCGGCGTACTGATCCCAGAAAAGCTGGGTGTCGTAAAACAGCGTGCGGAATTTCTCGATGATCTGGTGCGGGTCCTTGGGCACATCGTAGACCTGGCTCTTCACCAGGGCGCGGGCCGAGTTGAGCATGGCGGAGTAGGCGGTGTGGCCGGCGGCCTGGTAGTCGCCCTTGTCCAGCAGCACCTGCGCCTCAAACACCTCGCGCTCGGCGGCGGCCAGGTCGAAGTCGATGCGGGCCACCACCTCGCCCGCGCACTCGCCCACACCCATGTCGGTGATGTTGTAGGAGCGCGTGTCGCCCCAATCGCTGTAGAAGGCGGGGTCCACCTCGTGCGCCGGCACCTGGGTCAGGTCATCGAGCAGGCCCTTGATCGCCACCTTGCCGATGCGCTTGACGAAGGCCTGGAAGGTCTCGTTGCCCTGGCGCTCATTGACGAAGTGGCCGGTCAGGCGCAGCACCGCGTCGGGGACGCGCTTGGCCGGGACAGCGCCGATAGCCAGGCCGTACGAGCCGCCGTTTTCGGCCCACTGCCCGCCCAGGATCAACTGGAAGTGCGGCACCAGGCGGTTGCCCACGCGCCGGCTGACGCCGTAGAAGCCCAGGTCGGCCACGTGGTGCTGGCCGCAGGAGTTGAAGCAGCCGCTGATCTTGATGTGCAGGTCCTGCACGGCGGTGTCGAGCGTGTGGCTGATTTCGCCCAGGCGGGTGCTCAACTCGGCGGCCAGGCCGCGCGAGGACGAGATGCCCAGCTTGCAGGTGTCGGTGCCGGGGCAGGCGGTGATGTCGACGATGGTGCCGGCGCCGGCCGCGCCCAGGTCCGCCGCCGCCAGCGCGGCATACAGGGCGGGCAGGTCGGCCTCGCTGACCCAGCGCAGCACAATGTTCTGCTCGACGGTGGCGCGGAGGGTCTCGTGGGTGAAGCGGCGGGCGATGTCGGCCAGGGCCCGCAGTTGGGGCGCGGTGAGGTCGCCCAGGGGCAGGTGCACGGTGACCGTGGTGTAGCCGGCCTGCTTCTGCGGGTAGACGTTGGTGGGCTGCCACTCGTCAAAGCCCGCGGGCCGCGCGGCGCCGTTGAGCGCCGAGGGCGGGTGCCGGGGCGTCTCGTCGGTGGCGTTGAGGTCGCTCAGGTAAGCGGTCCAGGCCGGGTCGTAGGGCAGGCTGGCGCGCTCTTCCAAGACCAGGCGCTTGAACTCTTCGATGCCGAGCTGCGCCACCAGGAACTTGAGCCGGGCGCGGTTGCGGTTCTTCTTCTCGCCCAGGCGGGCAAAGACGCGGGCGATGGCCTGCGCCAGGGGCAGGATCTCGTCTTCGGTCACGAAGGCGTCGAACAGCTTGGCATTGTGGGGCACGGTGCCCAGCCCGCCGCCCACGTAGAACTCAAAGCCGCGCTGCTCCTGGCCGTCCACCACGCGGGTGGCGGCGATGTAGCCCAGGTCGTGCATGTTCACCAGGCCGCAGGCGCGCCCCTTGCAGCCGGAGAAGGCGGGCTTGACCTTGCGGCCAAAGTCCTGCGCATCCGGGTGGCCCAGCAGAAAGGCAGCCAGGGCGCGGGCATAGGGGGTGACGTCGAAGGTCTCGGTGGCGCAGACGCCGGCGATAGGGCAAGCCGTGACGTTGCGCACCGAGTTGCCGCAGGCCTCGCGCGTGGTGACGCCCACCGCGGCCAGCCGGCGCATCAGCGCGGGCGTATCTTCGATGTGGACGAAGTGGAGCTGGAAGTCCTGGCGGGTGGTGACGTGCGCGATGCCATCCGAGTATTCCTCGGCCAGCTCGGCCAGCACTTCGAGCTGGCGCGCGTTGAGCCCGCCAAACGGGATCTTGATGCGCTGCATGCCGGGGGCATCCCAGAAGGTCATGGGGCCCTTGGTGAGCGCGCCGGCCGGGTAGACCAGGCTCTGCGTCTGCACGCCGTCCCAGCGCTGGCCGTTGTCGTAGCGCTGGCCGTAGGCGCCGCGGCGCAGGCGGGTTTCGGCGAAGAGCTTCTCGTCGAACCGCCCCTGCTTGCGCAGCTCGATCTCGGTTTCGTAGATGTCGATCTCACGGCCCAGGTCGGCCGGCAGCGCCTCCGCCAACATCTCTTTCCAGGTTTGATTACTGACCTTCATCCCAGCCTCCTCAACCTGCGCCGGCCAGGGCAGGCACAGGGGCCTGCCCCTACGGTGATTTGAAAAGCAACAAAAAACAGCCCAGGAGCGAACTCCTGGGCTGCTAAACTCCTCAGGCGAACGCTCCCCGCACGAACTAACGGGGAGCGCTCACACCAGAAAAGCCGGTTTGCGTCTTAGATAGGCAACGCCAAACGGTCCAGACTGGGCAGCGTACTCCCCGAGCCCGGACACATGCACACGTACGACTGACCACCTACCGTTTGACTTTGACTCATCAACTGTTCCTGACAACCACGGCGCCCACACCCTCCGCTACGCTGCGAGTGCAGGCAGGGGGGACGCCGCTACTCAACTTGTGCCAATTTTAACGGAGGGAAGCATAAAGTACACTGGGCAGATTGCACAGAAATGGAGGGGGGTGGGT
>CAYUYN010000385.1:0-4263 GCA_964449185.1 uncultured Anaerolineales bacterium
CGGTCGCCGCCCGGGCCGCGGCAGGCCGCGCTCCGCGCCCCTTGGCCCTGCGCCAGCGCCAGCCCACCACCAACAGCACGGCACCGGCCAACAGCGCCATCACTTCGTAGTTGCCGTTCGGCGAAAAGGCCGATGCGGCAAAGATGAAGAGGCAGATGGCGGCGGCCAGGAGGAAAAAGGAGCCGAGGCGGTTGCGAAGAGACACCCTACTTTTCGCGCTCCACGACCGTGCGGATCTGCTCGTGCATGTACAGCGGCACGTAGTACAGGCCGCCGGCGTTCTTGCCGGTGGAGCCGGAGCCCTTCCAGCCGCCAAAGGGCTGGAAGCCCGGCCACGCGCCGGTGGTGGCGCCCTGCGGCCGGTTGGCGTAGGTCACGCCGGCTTCGATGTTGTCAAAGAACCACTGTGCTTCCTTCTTGGAGCCGTAGAAGCCTGCCGTCAGGCCGTAGTCCACATCGTTGGCCAGGCGCATGGCCTCGTCCAGCGAGTCCACCGCGGTGATCAGGGTGATGGGCAGGAACATCTCGTGCTTCCAAAGCCGGTGGCCCGTGTCCACGCCGTCCACCAGTGTCGGCTCGGCGTAGTAGCCCTGGCCATAGTCGCCTTCGGTCAGCTTGTGCCCACCGGTCACAAACTCGCCGGCCTGCGACAGCTCCTCGGCATACTCGCCAAACTCGCGGTGCGCGTTGGCGTTGATCACCGGGCCCATCCAGTTCTGCTTCTGGGTGGGGTCGCCCACCTTGATGGCGCGGGTCTTATCGGCCAGCAGTTGGGTCAGCTTGTCCTTGACCTGGGTCTCCACGTAGATGCGCGAGTTGGCCGAGCACTTCTGCCCCTGCAGCCCAAAGGCCGAGCGCAGGATGCCGGTGGCCGCGTCTTCCAGGTTGGCGTGGCGCGAGACGATGGCGGGGTTCTTGCCGCCCATCTCGGCGATGCAGGGGCGCGGGTAGCGGCCGGCCGCAAAGCTGCGGTAGATGTGCATGCCCACCTGGTACGAGCCGGTGAAGGTGATGCCGTCCACGCGCGGGTCATCGATGAGCGGCTGGCCCACATCGCGCCCGCCGCCGGTGACGAAGTTGAACACGCCCTTGGGCAGGCCGGCATCACGCATGCACTCGGCCAACAGGCGGCCGGTGAGCGGCGTGTCGGAGGCCGGCTTGAAGACCACGGTGTTGCCGCTGACCAGGGCGGCGCCGCTGGGGCCGCCGGCCAGCGCGAACGGGAAGTTGAAGGGGCTGATGACCACCCACACGCCGTATGGGCGCAGGATGGATACGTTGCTGGCCTTGAAGCCCGCCAGCGGGTCGCGGCCCATCTCTTTAATGTAGCCGCCGTTGGCCTCCACCTGGTCGCAGGAATAGTAGATCAGGTCGGCCGTCTCCTGGGCATCGCCCAGGCCCTCCATGCGGTTCTTGCCCACTTCCAGCGATAGCACCGCGCCGATCTCGTACACGCGCTTTTCGATCTGGGCCGCGGCGCGGCGCAGCAGCCGCACGCGGTCCTGCCACTTCATGGCGGCCCACTTGGGCGCCGCCGCCTCGGCCGCGGCCAGGGCCAAGTCGGCGTGGCTGCGGTTGCCCTTCTGGAACGTCCCGAGCACCCAATCGGTGTTGATCGGAGAGATGTCGTCGAACTTCTCGTCGGCGCGCACGTCCTGGTTGTTAATCAGCATCCCGTACTCTTGGCCCAGGTTGGCCTTCACGCCGGCCAGGGCTTTGTCGTAGCGGGCGTGCATCAGTTCGGGCGGGTTGTACATGGTGGAGTAGGTGAGCTTGAAGGCCGGCGCCTTGGCCGGCGCCACAGGCACTGGCTGGCTGGGCGTGCGGCCGTTGCCCTTGGCTTTGGCGGTGGTTTTGCGGGCCGGGGCGGCGGCTTGGCTGCTCCTCGAGGTGACTTTTTTAGCCATACGTGATCTCCTTGCGTCGCGGTGGGTGATGAGAGGGTAATGATGGCAACCGTAGTCCAAAGAGTATAGCCCAAGTTGTGGCGGCGTTCAAAGGCTGGCTTCATATTGGCAAGAGGCGGGTCGAGGCTGAGCGATGGAGGCGTCGCGGAGGATTTTGTACACGGATTGGACGGATGACACGGATAAATAGGATTGGGGGGAAGGCGTGGCAAGCAGTGCCGATTGGCCGCGTGCTTCCCCGCAGTAATACGCAGCCTCCGTAGTCGCCGCCGCAAGAGAGTTGGACTATACTGCAAGCAACTGAGGGACCTGAAGGAACCCCATGACCTGGGCAACCGACCACCTCTTTGTCGCCGGGGGCGACTACGTCAGCGAATACTGGCAGGATTTCCAGAGCCAGGCCGGGGTGGGCGCCGTTATCACGGTGTCGCCCGAGCGGCCGCCCGCCTACCTGGAGCCCGCACCGTGGGCCGCCCTGTGGCTGCCGGTGGGCGAGGAAAATGCCTACACCCTGGACCAACTGGGGCTGGGTGCGCAGTTCATCGAAGCGGCCATCAGCGCCGGCTACAAGCTGCTGCTCCACGGTCCCCACGGCGTCCACCGCACCCGCCCTCTGGTGGCCGCCCATCTCATCGCCAATGGCAAAACCGTCGCCCGCGTCATCCGCGACCTCGAGCAAAAGCCCTGGCTGCCGCCATATCAGGGGGATGTGGCGGTGCTGGAAGCGCTGCGCGGGTGGCTGAAGGGCGAGGGAAATAAAGGACGTGGGGGTCCGCATGGAATCTGACACGGTCTTCATCGGCATTGACCCCACCGCCGGCAAGCGCCCTATGAACTACGCGGTGCTGGACGGCGATCTGCGCCCGGTGGCCGGGGCCGGCGGCAGCTTCGACGAGGCGCTGGCCGCCATCCTCAGCTACCCCTCGGCGGTGGTGGCGGTGGACGCGCCGCAAAGCCCCAACGGCGGGCTGATGGCCAACGCGGAATATCGGGCCGGGCTCAACCCGCGCCCCAATGGCCGGGCCTACTCCCAATACAAAGTCTGCGAATACGAGCTGCGCCGCCGCGGCATTGGCCTGTACTCCACGCCCGGCGATGCCGCCGCGGCCCCCAGTTGGATGCAGCTGGGCTTCCGGCTTTACGCGGCCCTGCGCGCGGCCGGCTTCGAGTTCTTCCGGCCCGGCTCGGCCGCCCCGCGCCAGATGCTGGAGGTCCACCCACATGCCTGCTTCACCGTGCTGCTCGGCCACCTGCCCCTGCGCAAAGACGCGCTCGAAGGCCGCCTCCAGCGCCAGATGCTGCTCTACCGCGAGGGCGTGGCCGTGGGCGATCCGATGGACGCGCTCGAAGAGCTGACCCCCCACCGCTTGCTGGCCGGCACCCTCGAACTGCCCGGCCTGCTGAGCCACGACGAGCTCGATGCGCTGGTCGCGGCCTACACGGCCTACCTGGCCGGCAGCTCACCCGATCAGGTGACGCCCGTGGGCGACGAAGGCGAAGGGCAGATCATTGTGCCGGTCGCGCCGGCCGAGTTGAAGACGCTGTATACGCGGTGAGAGGGGCCGTCTCCACCCTCTACTCCGAGCACCACGGCGCCGCCTCCGGCCGCCCGGCCGTCCTCTTCCTGCACGGCCTGGGTTCGTCCTCGGCCGATTGGGAATGGCAGGTGCCGGCTTTTGCAGAGCGCTGGCGGGTTATCACGCTCGACCTGCGCGGACATGGCCGTTCGCCGGCGCCCACCGGGCCGATGACCGTGGAAGACCTGGCCGGCGACGTGGCTGCGCTGCTGGCGCAGCGGGACGAGCCGCCGGTGCACGTGGTGGGCCTGTCGCTGGGCGGCTGCGTGGCGCTGGCCCTGGGGCTGCACCACCCGGCGCGGGTGCGCAGCCTGACCCTGGTGAACTCCTTTGGGCGCCTGCGGCCGGCGAGCATGGCCGGCGCCTGGCGCATGCTTGCGCGCCTGGGCTTGCTGGCCGTCGCGCCCATGCCCACCGTGGCGGCCTTCGTGGCCCGCGGCCTGTTCCCGCGTCCCGACCAGCAGCAGTTATATGATGAGGCCGTGGTGCGCCTGGGGCGGAATTCGCGCCGCAACTACCTGGCCGGCATCCAGGCCGTGGCGCGCTTCAACGGGCTGCACCAGCTCGACCGCCTGCGCTGCCCGACCCTCATCCTCGCCAGCGACCGCGACCTGACCATCCCGCGCTCCGCCTCCGCCGCCCTGCACCAGGCCATCCCCGGCTCATGCCTGCGCCTGATTGCCGATTGCGGCCACGCCATGCCGTATGAGCAGACGCGCGTGTTTAATGAGGTGGTGATGGAATTTTTAGAGAGCACCTGAAAAGCGCCTGTAGCGGCG
>CAYUYN010000386.1:0-4258 GCA_964449185.1 uncultured Anaerolineales bacterium
CTCCCACACTCCCACACTCCCACGCTCCCACACTCCCACACTCCCACACTCCCACACCAGCTTTTCATGCTATCATTCCGCCCATCACCCGCCTCCCCCCACCCAGGAGACCCGCCATGCCCCTCCCCGCAGCGCAGCGCGGCATGTACTTCGAAGAGTTTAGCGCCGGCCAAAAGGTCGCCACCATGGGCCGCACGGTCACCGAGGCCGATGTGGTGTCGTTCGCCGGCCTGTCGGGCGACTTCAACCAGATCCACACCGACGCCGCCTACGCCCAGGGCACGCCCTATGGCCGGCGCATCGCGCACGGGCTGTGTGTTTTGTCCATCGCTTCGGGGTTGGCGGTGCAGACCGGCATCATGGAAGGCACGGTGCTGGCTTTCCGCGAGATTTTGGAGTGGAAGTTCTCGCAGCCGGTGTTTTTTGGCGATACCATTCATGTCGTCATGGAAGTCGTGGAGACCAAGCCCCTGCCGCGCCTGGGCGCTGGCGCGGTCGTCCTGATCCTGGACGTCGTCAACCAGGACGGCAAGTCGGTGCAGAAGGGCAAGTGGTCGGTGCTGATGCTGGCACAGCCCAAGCCGGCCGCGGAGCCGGCGGCGGCGTAAGGAAAGGCCTGGCCACGTTGTCCCTCGCCCCTGCCCCGACCCCCGCCCCCGACTGGGCCGAGGTGGCCCGCCTGGTGCTCACCTCGCGCTGCATGGACCTGATCGAAGAGCACGAGCTGACCCCCACCGGCAAGATCGCCTACCAGTTTTCGGCGCGCGGGCATGACCGCGGCGCGGCGTCACCGTGCTGCCCATGTCGGGTGATGTGGGCGCGCAGTATTCGCCCGCGGCCGGCTGGGCGCAAGCCATACAATACCGCTCACGGGTGCTGCAGGAGGCCGGCTGGCAGGGCGCCATGGCGGCGGCCCTGGGCGGCGATGGCTCCACGGCGGCCAATGGCTTTTGGGCGGCGCTGAACATCGCCACCACCCTGCGCCTGCCCATGCTGTTCTTCATCGAAGACAACGCCTACGCCATTTCGGTCCCCAGCCATTTGCAGAACGCCCAAGCCAACATCGCCGACAGCCTGGCCTCTTTTCCAAACTTGCGCGTGCTCCAGGGCGATGGCACCGACCCGCCCGACGCCGCCGAAAAGATCGCGCAGGCCGTGGACTTTGTGCGCGCCGGGCAGGGCCCCTGTCTGTTGCGCTTGCGCCGGGTCTTTTGCCCATTCCCGAAATCCAATTCCGCAAATACGTGGACCCCGCCACCGAGCAGATCAACGACACCGGCTGGGTGCGCTGGCGCACGGCCGGCAAGTTCGCGGCGCCAATGATCATTCGCGTGCCGGTCGGTTTCGGCAAGAAAACCGGCGACCCGTGGCACTCGGTAACGGCCGAGGCTATTTTCGCGCACACGCTGGGCTGGCGGCTGGCGTTCCCTTCCAATGCGGCCGATGCGGTCGGCCTGCTGCGCTCGGCCCTGCGCGGCAACGACCCCACGTTGTTTTTCGAGCACCGCGCCCTGCTCGATACGGTGCCCGGCCGCCGGCCGTATCCTGGCGACGACTACGTCGTGCCCTTTGGCGTCGCCAACATGGTGCAGCCCGGCAGCGCGCTCACCGTGGTCACCTGGGGCGCCATGGTCCACCGCTGCTTGGAAGCCGCGGAAAACTGGCCTGGGCAAGTGGAGGTCATTGATCTGCGGACCATCGTGCCGTGGGATCAGGAGGCCGTGTTGGCCTCGGTGCGAAAAACGGGCAAATGCCTGGTGGTGCACGAAGACACGCGCACCGGTGGTTTTGCCGGCGAAATCATCGCGACCATTGCGGCCGAGGCCTTCGCGCACTTGGATGCGCCCGTTGGCCGCCTGGCGACGGCCGACTGCCCAATCCCCTACAACACGGGCATGATGGCGGCCGTCATCCCGGGGGTGGAATCGGTATCTGGGGCGATGGCGGGCTTGCTGGCTTTTTAGGCCGAAATCGAGTATATTGGCCGCCATCCGGGGGAAGTTGACTCCCTACCGCCAGCAATGCCGACTGAAGGAGACCAATATGGCAGGCAATCGCATGACGAAATCCGAGTTTGTGAACCAGATCGCCGAACGCTGTAGTTTGAACAAGAAGCAGGCCGCCACGGTGCTGGAAACCGTGGGCGCCATCGTGACTGAGCAGCTCAAGAGCAGCGGCGAAGTCACCATCCCCGGCCTCATCCGCTTGAGCGTCAGCACCAAGGAAGCCACGCCCGAGCACGAGGGCATCAACCCCTTCACCAAGGAGCCCACCACGTTCAAGGCCAAGCCCGCCCGCAAGGTGGTCAAGGCGCGCCCGATGAAGGCGCTCAAAGACGCCGTCTAAATGCCCCACGCCCGGCCGGCAGGGCCTCTATCAACCGGCGGTTACTAATTTCACGATAGAGTGCCCAGGGCTTTCGCCCTGGGCACTTTCCGTATATGGCGGGCCGGCCCGGCCAGGATAGAATCAGCCCAATGCAGCGCTCCATCCGGTTTGCCCCGCTGTCCGTGCTTCTGGCGCTCATGCTGGCCGTACTGGCCTGCGGCGGCGGCACAAGCCGCCCCACGCCCACGGCCGCGCCGGCCTCGACCACCTCCACGCCCCCCACTCCCACGCCTGGCTCGGGCGCCATCGTGGCCGGCGCACTCGCAGTACGCGGCACAACCAGTTATGTGGACTCTTTCAATTATTTTCACGTCGTCGGCGAGATCTTTAACAGCACCGAGCAACCGCTGACGGGCATCGAATTGATGGTAAACGTGGCCGACGCCTCCGGCCAACCGGCGCTGGACGGCGACGACCGGCCCATGGACGGCGGGCTATTTAGCCCCCTGCTCTACACCCTGCTCCCGGGCGAAAGCGCGCCGTTCGATTTCTTCCGCATTTTGCCCGACCGCGCGGACACCGACGGCTGGCAAGTTTCGGTGTCGGTCGCCAACCAGACACCCGCCGAATTGCAGCGGGCGGTGGTGGAAGTCGTCAACAGCCGGGTGGCGCCCAACGACAACGGCACGATCTTTCTCACCGGCGAACTGGTCAACCGGACCGAAGCGCCGGTAAAAATCAGCAGCTTTGCCGCCGCTCTCGTGGCTGAGGATGGGCGTGTGCTGGCCGCCAACGCCAGTTCCGACTACCTGGTGCACCTGGCCCCGGCCGGCGACGCGGGCGGCGGCGACCGTACCCCGTTCGCGCTGGCCATTGACGGTCCCCCCGACCCGGGCGTGCAGGCTGCGTACTACGTGGACGCCGAAGTTGCGGAGCCGCGGACAACGGCGGCCGACGTGACGGTGAACGTCACCTACCGCTTTGCCGACGAGTTCGACGACCTGCACCTGGCCGCCGCCGTGACCAACAATAGCGGGCAAATGCTCACCGTGCGGCTGGTGGCGGGCCTCTATGCGGCCGATGGGGCGGTGCTCGACGTCGCCAGCGCCTCCACGCCCATCTACGTAGCCCCTGGCGCCACCGTTCCGGTGAGCCTTGAATATTTCGACAGCCTCAACCGCAGCGCCGAAGCCCAGGCCCAGGTGAACCGGGTCACGGTACAGGTGGATCCCTTCTGGACCTACCCTATCACCTATGCGGTCGCCGAGCTGCAAACGGCCAACGAGGTCAAAGAACCGGTCGGCACGGCGCAGTATTCGTTCCGCGGCGATGTGGTCAACAGCTCTCAAGCCGAACTGACCAGCGCCACCCTGATCCTGGCGATTTACGACGGCGCCGACAACCTGGTAGCGTCCAATTGGATTATTGTGTACCCCGAGGCCGAGACCTTCAAACCGGGCGAAACACTGCCGTTTGATATGAGCGTCTACCTGCCCACCGACACGGACCTGTCGGACTATACTTTTACGACCATTGTCCAGGGTTATGTGAAGGAATAGAGATTGTCTACTCAAGAAAATGGGGTGGTGTTATGCGATTGGTGATCCAGCGGGGCTGGACAGTGGTGGGGGTGGTCGTGCTGCTGATGGCACTGGTGGGCATTCGGCCAGCCAGCGCAGAAGAGGCGCCCCCGACGGGCGGGCAACTGACGATCCTCATCAGCAGCGCCTATGCGCGCAGCGCCCCCGATGAAGTCTCCGAGCGGCTATTTTCCGTTTTTGCCGGCGAGTCGTACCCGGTGCTTGAGCGCAGTGCCGACGACCGCTACGTGCGCATCTCCAACTGGAGCTCACTCAGCGGCTGGCTGCCCGCCAGTTTCGGCCTATGGAGCCCGGAGGGGCCCGCCAGCGCCGAAGCCCTGGCCGAGGCC
>CAYUYN010000387.1:0-4223 GCA_964449185.1 uncultured Anaerolineales bacterium
TAGCTCGCTGCGTCAGTCCTAAAAGCGGGCCGCGTATTGTCGTCTGCCTCTTCTCGCTCTCCGCGGATCGCCAGATCCGCGTCACCTTATCTTCCTCCATCCGTAGGCCACCATCATTCGTCCGGCCTAAAGGTCCGTCGTCTGACGCCGCCTTTCCCCCGGGGACGCTCCTGGGACGCCCCAGGGACAGGCCTCCGCTACATTACGCCTGTATCCACCCCAAGGAGCTTTCCCATGAACGCTTACGCAATCCCCGAAGTCCTGGTCGACACTCAGTGGGTAGCCGACCACCTGAACGACCCGCACCTGCGCCTGGTGGAGGTGGACGTGGACACCCACGCCTACGCCTCCGGCCACATCCCGGGCGCCCTGGCCTGGAACTGGAAGCGCGACACCCAGCAGACCGTGCGGCGCGACATCCCCGACCGCGCCGGGCTGGAGGCCCTGCTGGGCCGCTCGGGCATTACGCCTGAGACCACCGTCATCGTCTACGGCGACAACAACAACTGGTTCGCCACCTTCGGCTTCTGGCTGCTCAAGCTCTACGGCCACGCCGACGCGCGTGTGATGAACGGCGGCCGCAAGAAGTGGGTTGAGGAAGGCCGTCCCCTCACGACCGACGTGCCGGCGGTCGCCGCCGCCGTCTACGCGGCGCGCGAGCCCGACCATCGCCTGCGCGCCCTGCGCGACATGGTGGCCGCTTGCCTCGACCAGCCCGGCCACGGCCTGGTGGACGTGCGCTCGCCCAAGGAGTACACCGGCGAGCTGCTGGCGCCCGACAACCTGCCGCAGGAAGGCGCCCAGCGTGGCGGCCACATCCCCGGCGCCAAGAACATCCCCTGGGGCCAGGCCGTGGCCGACGACGGCACCTTCAAACCGCCGGCCGAGCTGATGGCCCTCTACGGCAGCCACGGCGTCACCGCCGATAAGTCCATCATTGCCTACTGCCGCATCGGCGAACGCTCGTCGCATACCTGGTTTGTGCTCAAGTACCTGCTGGGCTACCCGGACGTGCGCAACTACGACGGCTCGTGGACCGAGTGGGGCAGCCTCATCGGCGCGCCCATCGAGCGCTGAAGAACCCGCAGAGCCGCTTGCTCCCTTTCCCCGCTCTTGGCCCGCGCCTTATGGTTTTCGCGGCCCAGGAGCGGGGAAGGGGTTGTGGGATGGGGTGAGGCGCCTTTCGCCGCCGGACCGTGTTTCGGTGTTGTCAGAGGCGACGCTATGAACACGCATGTGCGTGCCGTTTTGATGATGGTCTTGGCGGCCGGCCTCGGCCTGCTGCTCACGGGCTGTTACCTGCGCTCTCTGTTCGGCAACGTGATAATCGTCGAGGACTTCGGCGACGAGGTAAACGAAATCATTGCTACCCTGTTCAGCCATTCGACAGCGGCCGTCTGCCTTACCACGCCGCCAGTGACTGACTGCACGTACATCATCGATGGTGAGATTGTCCCTCGACGGTCTATCTTTTGAGCGAGCTTGGCCTGGCGGGGGTGCTCGTCGCCCCCGTCATCGCGCAGGTGCCCTACGACGTGACCACCATCACGGCCACCTACAACCTGGGGCAGGGCAGCGGGGAGCAGCCCCTGTCGGTGGCCTGGGTCAGCCGTTTCAAGGTGACGCCGCAAATCAGCGTCACCGCCGAAGCCGGCCAAAAGTTCATCATGCTCGAGCTGCCATCCAACGTAGAGGCCATGCTCCCGACCGATGTCCCGACCAATGGCCTGCCGATCAGCTATACCCTCCAGTATGTGCATACCGAGCTGCCGGGCCCCGTGCCGCCACAGACGGTCAAGCTGATGCTGGCCGGGCGCGTGACGTTTTTCGGGCAGAAGTACTACCTGCCGCTGCTGCCCTGCGTAACCGACTTCGCGCTGGTCCCGGCGCTGACCCTGCCGCAGTCGCCCACGCCGCTTGATCTGCAGCCGGCGTTTGGCGACCTGTTGGCCGCGGCGCCCGGCGCTGCCTGTGAAGACCAGGTGTACTTCTTTGGCAATGTCCCGCCGCTCAACAGGCTGTTTTTGCCCATGACAGTGGGGGGTGGGCACTGAGACGCGGTTCCTCAACCTCCGCGCGACCTTTGCTAGTTGGCCCGTGGGTGGTCGGAGTGGCTCGCTTCGCGGGCCACTCCGACCGCACCACCCCATTTTCTTGCGGGGTTCAGGTTTTCCGGCTTTGCCGGAAAACCTGAACCCCGCATCCCAGTTCTGGGCAGGGCGAGAATGAGAAGGCCCTGCCGCCACCCCGCCTTATTTTCGCTTGCGTCGGGAGGGTAGGATACTATAATGCTCCCGCGGTCGTCCTCTAAGCCCGCAGCGCCCTCGGGAGGCCTCCATAGCCCACACTCCGCTACGCCCTCGAACCGAATGGCCCCCCAACGCCTGGAGCTCTCCTGGCCGCGCGCCTACAATAACGTGACCATCAAATGACCACGCCCACGCCCCTGCGCTTGATGGTCGTCTTTGCTCACCCCGACGACGAGTCGCTGGCCACCGGCAGCCTGCTGGCGCGCTACGCGGCCGAAGGGGTGGAGACCTACCTGGTGACGGCCACGCGCGGCGAGCGCGGCTGGACCGGGCCGGCGGAAGACAACCCCGGCCTGGAGGCGCTGGGCCGCCTGCGCACGGCCGAGCTCCTGGCCGCCGCGCGTTTGTTGGCTCTGCGCGAGGTGAACTTCCTCGACTACATCGACGGTGACCTCGCCGCCGCCGACCCGCTCGAAGCCACGGCCCGCCTCGTCGCGCATTTGCGCCGCGTGCAGCCGCAGGTGGTGGTGACGTTTGGCCCAGACGGCGCCTACGGCCACCCCGACCACATTGCCATCTCACAGCTCAGCGGGTCCGCCATCGTCTGCGCCGCCGACCCGGCCTACCGGCCAGAGCTAGGCCCCGCGCACCGCGTCTCCAAGCTGTATTACCTGGCTGGTACCAAGGAACTGTTCGCGCTGTACGCCTCCTGCGCCGGCCCCATGAGCATAACGGTCGACGGCCTCCAGCGTATGGGCATCGGCTGGGAAGACTGGATGATCACCACCCGCATCGACGCCGACGCCTATTGGGAGATCGCCTGGCAGGCTTTCCTGTGCCACGTCACCCAATGGGCCGGCTACCGCCCGCTGGAACCCCTGCTGGCCGAATACCACGCCCCCCTCATCGGTGTGCGCACCTTCTACCGCGTCTTCAGTCTCGTCAACGGCGGGCGCGGCCTGGAAACGGATTTGTTTGAGGGGCTGCGGGGATAAAGTAACTTGCTGCTTGACAAAGCCGCCGACGCCTTGCCCGGCAACCCCCCGTCGGCGGTCACGGAGGCCGGTGATGACGAGCCAGAAGAGGGGTAGGAACAAGCGACAAGAAGGGCGAACCACGCGCGAACTCCTTCAGCCTTGCCACGCTCGAATTCGAAGAAGCACTCAATTTGCACCGCCGTCCCCCACCCCAATCCCGCGCTCAAGCGCCTGGACAAATTGGTCGGCACATGGGAAATAACCGGAGAAGCACTCGGACAGGTTATATTCGAGTAGCTGGATGGCGGTCTTTTCCTTGTACAACGCGGTGACCTTGAACGTCTCAGGCAGAAGATGAAAGTGATCGAGTACATTGGATATGAACAGAAATGGGGGTCTGAGCCAAGCAAGGATTGCACGTCGCACGTCTTCGACAATGCGGGCCATCACTTCGAATACGTGTGGGAAGTAGGTGACGATACCCTCACGCTTTGGGGCGGCTATGTGGGTTCTCCGGCCTTTTACAAGGGCAAGTTCACCGCTGACGGCAATACCTGTTCCGGCCGCTGGGAGTGGCCGGGGGGCGACTATGAGGCGACCATGACCAGGGTTCAGCCGGCCGCCGGCCTTACCTAAGCGCAGAGGGCGTCTGAGAAGCGCCTGTAGCGGCGCGCTCCACAGCCGTGCCTGCCCTGTAGCGGCACGCTGCGCAGCCTTGCCCGCCCTAGTAGCGAAGCGGATGGGGTGGGCGCCGTAAACACAACCGGTGCCTAAACTCACCTGTTTTTCGGAGTGCGACGCTTGCGTCTGATTTCGCGCCGGCGCGCTCTTCGCGCCGGAATCTCTACGGGGCAGACACGTAGGCCCAGGGTGTTCGACCAATTCCATGGGTGATACTGTCCCCACCGTAACTCGACGCGCCGCTGTCAAAGGAGAAGTAACCATGGCAAAAGTTGTCTTGGGCACGACCATGTCACTCGACGGTTTTATTAATGAT
>CAYUYN010000388.1:0-1626 GCA_964449185.1 uncultured Anaerolineales bacterium
TTGGTGGAGCGGGCGCCGTAGTCGTAGGCCCAGATGATCTCGTTGAGGAAGCTGGCGCGGCCAAAGATCTGGTCCAGCAGCACCTTGCAGTAGTGTACCTCGCGGTAGTCGATGTGGAAGTACAGGCTGCCGTCGGGCGTCAGCAGGCGGTGGGCCTCCCGCAGGCGCGGCTCCAGGAAGGCCAGGAAGTCGTCAAAGACATCGGCGAAGGCCCGCTGGCCCACGCGCACGCTGCGGTAGCGCTGCCCCGCAAAGCCGGTGCGGTCGCCATTGACGTCACGCTCGGTGCGCAGCTGCGTGCGCGCCTGGCGCTTGCCGGTGTTGAACGGCGGGTCGATGTAGATGAGCTCGACCGAGCCGGGCGGGAGCGATTGGAGCAGGGGGAGGTTGTCGCCGAAGAGGATTTTTGGCATCGAAGGATGAACGCTTCGCGTGAAGGCGGAAGGATGAAACTTCATCCTTCCGCCTTCAGCCTTGAATTTTTTGCAGCCTTTCGGCCGCGGCTTCCAACGTCTCCTGGCGTTTGCAGAAGGCGAAGCGAGCCCAGGTGCGCGCCAGGTGCTTGTGGGCGTCGCTATAGAAGGCGCTGGGCGGGATGGCGGCCACGCGGACTTCAGTGGTGAGCCAGCGGCAAAAGGCGACATCGTCGGTCAGGGCGGGCCGGGCGGCGGCCAGCGCCGAGAAGTCGGCCATGATGAAGTAGGTGCCCTGCGGCACGCTGACGCGCAGGCCGGCCTGGGCCAGCACGCCGGCCAGGTAGTCGCGGCGGGCCTGGTAAGTAAAGGCCAGGGACTGGTAGTACTCGTCGTCGAGCGCCAGGGCCGCGGCGGCGGCGGCCTGGAACGGCGTGGACGTGGCAAAGGTGACGAACTGGTGCACGCGGCGCACGGCGGCGCTGAGCTCGGGTGAGGCGATGACCCAGCCGACCTTCCAGCCGGTGAACCCAAACGTCTTGCCATGACTGCTGACCGTCAGGGTGCGGTCGGCCATGCCCGGCGTCTGCGCCAGGCGGCAGTGCTGCGCGCCGCCGTAGACCAGGTGCTCGTAGACTTCGTCGCTCAGGGCCAACACGTCCCACTGTTGGCAGAGTGCGGCAATCTGGGCCAGCTCGGCGGGGGTAAAGACCTTGCCGGTGGGGTTGTGCGGCGTGTTGAGCAGCAGCAGGCGCGTGCGGTCGTTGAAGGCCGCCGCCAGCTCGTCGGGGTCAAAGGTCCACTCGGCGCCGGGCGCGGCGGGGGCGCGCAGGGGCACGCAGCGCACGCTGCCGCCGGCCATCAGCACGTTGGGCACGTAGCTGTCGTAGAACGGCTCGAAGAGGATGACCTCGTCGCCGGGGTTAATCAGCGCCATGATCGCCGAGAAGAGCGCCTCGGTGGCGCCGCTGGTGATGGTGACCTCGCGGTCGGGGTCGACGGCGTGGCCGTAGAAGCGTTGGCTGTGCGCGGCAATGGCGCGGCGCAGCGCGGGCTGGCCCATGCTGACGGCGTATTGGTTGTCGCCGGCGCGGATGGCGGCCACGGCCGCTTCCTTGACCACCTCCGGGCCATCGAAGTCGGGGAAGCCCTGGCCCAGGTTGATGGCCTGGTGCTCGACGGCGAGGCGCGACATCTCGGCGAAGATGCTGGT
>CAYUYN010000388.1:1726-4212 GCA_964449185.1 uncultured Anaerolineales bacterium
GGGCCAGCGGCTAAATCGGACCTGAGTAGAATACGGCTTCAGCCATGCCACGCCGACGCCGACTGTTTACCCCAGTTCAACTGACTATTCTCAGCCTGCTGGCAGTGGGCAGTTGCGCCTTGTTCGGGACGTTTGGCGTGCTGCTGGGGGAGGGGCTGCTGGTCGAGGCGCCGCTCCAGGTGGCGGCGCTGGCCTCGCGGCCGCCGGCCACGGCCACGGGCACGCCCACCGACACATCCACCCCCACGGCGACGCCCACCAACACGCCCACCCCCACGGCGACGGCCACCGCCACCGACACGCCCTCGCCTACGCCAACGCCCACCGATACCCCCACGCCGACCCCAACCTATACGCCGACGCCTACCCACACGCCCACGCCGCTGTGGGCGACACCGGTGGCCGCCGCGTGGCCCACGGCGACGCCGCCATCCACGCCGGGCGGGGCGCCTCCGACCCTGGTGGACTTTTGGGAGGGCCGGGCCCAGTGGGTGCAGGAGGTGTTCAATGTGGGGCTGCCGGTGGGCGAGTCGGACACGCTCATCGGGCCGGATGGGCGGGTGTGGTCGTACCTGCACGCGAGCTCGGACTCGCGCGGCATCTTGGACCAGTGGAATGAGCGGGTGCCGTTCCCGGGCTGCGTGACGCTGTGGCAGAGCGATGACCGCGGCTTGAGCTTTAGGATGTTCGCGCCGCGCTGCCTGATCGCGTGCAAGGGCTTTCCGTGCGGAGCGGTGGCCGATGACATTGACCAGCAGCAGTATCCACGCGTGGCGCAGGCCGCGAGCGGGCTGTGGGTGATGGTGTATGAGTGGCGGGCGCAGATTTATCTGCGCACGTCAGCGGATACGCTGAACTGGGGACCCTCCCGCCGGGTGCCGGGAACGGGCGCCTGGGCCGCCATCTCGGCGCCATGCCAGCCGCACGAGCGGATTGGGCCGCACCCGTTTGTGCCGCCACAGGATGAGCGCAGCTGCCTGGCCGGCGCGCCGCCGGGCCTGTTCATTGAGGGCGAGCAGATGTATGTGTTCGTCGGGATGGGGAAGAACCCGGGGCACATGGGGTGCTTCCGCGGGCTGGTGGTGGAAGGTGTGCGCGGGCTGACGCCGTGCGGGGCCAACCCGCTGTTCCGGGGGGGCAGACAGCTATGGCCCGCGGGAGGCGGTCGGCGGCGACGCGAACCCGTACTTCGACTTCCGCACGGTGTCGTCGGCGGATGTGCTGCGGGTGGGCGACCGGTATTACATGACCTATGAGGGCGTGCGCGGGCCGGGTCCGGGCGCGCCGGGGGATACGCAGTTCAACCTGGGTTTTGCGCGCAGCGCGGGGCCGGAGATTGATGGGCCGTGGGAGAAGTATGGGGGGAACCCGGTCTTAGGCGACGTGCCCGGGAACGTGGGGGTGGGGCATGGGGATTTGATTGTGCTGGATGGGATCACGTACCTGTACACCGCGACTTCGCCGCAGACGCGAGGGCGGTATGTGCTTGTTTGGAACTAGAGGTCAGAAGTCGGATGTCGGATGTCGGAAACGTCATCTCCGACATCTGATTTCTGACATCTGACTTCTGAATTCTAACGACCCGCGGCCGCTACAACCCTTTTCCACGTTTTCGCCATCAGCAGGGCATCTTCTTCCATCTTGGGGCTTTCGCACAGGACGCGGCCGGTGACGCCCGAGTCGCGCAGGGCCTTAAAGAGGTCTTTGTATTTCAGGTCGCCTTCCTGGAGGGGGACGTGGTGTTTCTCGCCCTTGGGGCCGTATTCGATGCCGGAGAGGTGGATATGGATGTGCTGCAGGGCCTTGGCCCCGAGGCGTTTTTTGACCTGCTTGAGCATCGCCATCCACTCGGCGTAGGTGTTGGCGCTGCCGTCGCCGGGGCGGGCGTGGAGATGGGCGAAGTCGATGCAGGGCAATACGCCGTCGATCTCGGCGGCCATGGTGAGGGTGTCTTCGAGCGAGCCAAGCATGGCGCTCTTGCCCATGGTCTCGGGGCGCAGGGTGACGGGGTTGCCGGCGGCGCGCAGGTCGGCAACGCATTGGCGCAAGCGCGGGATGGCGACCTCGAGCACGGCGGCGGGCTCACGCCCGAAGTAGGAGCCAGGGTGAAAGATGATGTCGTCGGCGCCGGCCAGGTGGCCGTAGTGGGCGGCGTCCATGAGGCGCTTGCAACTGCGGGGCCACTCATCCTCACTGCCGTTGAGGTTGATGAAGTAGGGGGCGTGGACGGAGAGGGCGACGCCGCACTCTTGGGCCGTCTGCTTGATCTCGGCGCACTTGGCTTCGCTGACGCGCACGGATCGGACCCAGGCCAGCTCAAGCGTGGAGAGGCCGAGCTCTTTGAGGCGGCGGATGCCGCCGACGGTGCCGCCGGGGTTTTTGGGGGTGGTCAGGGGGGCGCCGACGGTGCCGAAGCGGAGGGAGGGTTTGGGCATGAGGTCTCGCTTTTTGGGGAAGAGGGAGTTGGGTCAACGGATTGAACGGAT
>CAYUYN010000389.1:0-4208 GCA_964449185.1 uncultured Anaerolineales bacterium
GGCCTGCCGCAGGCGCGGGCGGATGCTGCGCAGCGCCGGCGCGAGGCTGCGCACCACAAAGGGCAGCGCCACCAGGGTATGCGCCAGCGGCAGCATCAGGGGCGAGGCGCGCAGGTCCAGGGGCGGCGTGTCCAGCGCCACGATAAAGCCCAGGCCCAACGTCACCGCCGAGGTCCCCAGCGGCAGCATCAGCAGCGCATCCACCATGCGCGCGGCGCGGCCCGGCCGGATGAGCACCCACGCGGTCGGCAGGCCCAGCGCCAGGGCCAGCACCACCACCACGCCGGCCGTGCCGAGCGAGTTGCCGATGGCGGCGGCCGGCGGCACAAAAAACAAGGTGCTGCGGCGGTTGAGCGCCAACGCCTGGTAGTAGGCCAGGGTGAAGCCCGGCTGCACCGGCCCGGTCTGGCCGCGGTCGGCTTCCAGGCGCACCACCGACCGCAAGGCCAAGGCCAGCATGGGCGACAGCAGCAGGAGGCCCAGCAGCGCCGCCAGCACCCCCGCGGCCAGCCGCGCCCGCCATGTGGTCAGGGACCGCCGCACGCTGGCCTGCGAGCGCAGCGAGACCGGCACACTCACCCGCGCCGACAGGTGCGCATAGATCAGGGTCAGCGCCAGGGTGATGGCGAGCTGGAGCAGGGCCAGCACGGCCGCCACCGGCAGGTTGAAAAGGAACACCGTCTGCCGGTAGATCTCCGTCTCCAGGGTGGCAAAGCGCGGCCCGCCCAGCACCAGGATGACCCCAAAGCTGGTGAAGTCAAAGATGAAGACCAACAGGGCGGCGGCGCTCACCGCCGGCGCCAGCAGCGGCCAGGTGACCTCCCAAAAGCCGCGCCAGGGGTTGGCGCCCAGCGCCCGCGCCGCCGCCACCAGGCGCGGGTCCAGCCGCGACCAGTAGTCGCCCACTAGCCGCAGCACGATGGTGGTGTTGTAGAAGACGTGGGCCAGCACGACGGCGCCCAGGGTGTTGATGAACTGCACCGGCGGCGCGTCCAGGTTGAACAGCGTCATGAGCCCCAGGTTCACCCAGCCGCGCGGCCCCAGCAGGGCGTTGAAGCCGGCCGCCACCACCAGGGTGGGCAGCACAAACGGCACGGCCGTCAGCGCGCGTAGCAGAGCCTGCCCGCGAAAACGGAAACGCGCAAACAGGTAGGCGCCGGGCAGTCCCACCAGCAGCGTGGCCAGGGTGGACAGCCCCGCCTGCACAAAGGTGAAGCCGACAATCGACCGGTAGGTGGCTGAGCCGAGCGTGGCGGCCACCGCCGCCAGCGGGCCGGCCGCGGCCCGCGCCAGGCTGAGCTGCAGGATAGTGGCCAGCGGATAGAAATAGAACAGCGCCAGGAAAGCGACCGCCGGCAGCAGCAGCAGCAGCGCCGCCCCCGCGCCGTGCGGCCAGCGGCGGCGGGCCGGTCGCCGGCCAAGCGCGGGCGGGTCTACCGCGGGTGGGTCTACCGCGGGTGGGTCTACCGCACCACCACGTTGGTCCATGCCTCGATCCACTCATCCCGGTGGGCGGCGATGTCGGCCGGGCTGACCTCTGCCGTCTGTTCGGGCAGTGCCATCCACCTCTGGAAGGTCTCGTCCAGTTTGGCCTGTGGGTTCACCGGGAAGACAAACATCTTGAGCGGCAGGTCTTCCTGAAAGCGCGGCCCGAGCATGAAGTCCACCCAGCGCTCGGCCAGATCGCGGTTGGGCGTGCCGGCCAGGATGCCCACGAACTCAATCTGCCGGAAGCACGATCCCTCACTCACGACGGCCGCGGTGGAAGGCTCGGCCGGCGGGGTCTCGGCGAAGATCATCTCAAACGGCGGGCTGGACCCATACGACACCACCACCGGCCGCGGCCCCGCGCCCGACGCGCCGCTGAACTCGCTGTAGTAAGCGGTTTCCCAATCGTTCACCACCAGCACGCCGTTTTCGCGCAGGGCCTGCCAGTAGTCCAGGTAGCCCGCCTGGCCAAAGTGTCCCACCGTCGCCAGCAGGAAGGCCAGCCCTGGTGAGGACGTGGCCGGGTTCTGGACCACCAGCAGGTCCTTGTAGGCCGGTTGGGTGAGGTCTTCCAGCGCGGCCGGCGGCGGCAGGTTGTGGCTGGCGAAGTAGCGCTTATCGTAGTTCAGGCACACATCGCCAAAGTCCACCGGCAGCGCGCCGTGCTGGGGATCCAGCTCGAAAACGTCGGGGATGTCGGCCAGGGCCGGGGCGGCGTAGGGCTCAAACACCTCTTCCGCCAGCGCGCGGCTGAGGAAGGTGTTGTCCACGCCGTAGAAGACATCGCCCAGCGGCCGCCCCTTGGCCAGGATGGCCTTGCCCAGGGCCTCGCCCGTGTCGCCGGACTTCAGGATCTGCACTGTCACGTTGTTTTCGCTTTCGAACGCGCGCAGCAGTGCCTCGCTCATGTCGAACGAGTCGTGCGTCATCACGGTCAACGTCCGCGGACCTGCCGGCGTGGTCGTGCCCGCCGCGCCGGCCCCGCCGCACGCCGCCAGCAATAACACGAGCGGCAGACTGTATCGTATTAGCTTCATCCAGTGCTCCGATCTTGAACCTGACGAAAGACGAACGACGAACGACGAAAGACCCTCAACCCGTAGTGACGACTTCAGTCGAACCCTCTCCTGCCACAAGGTCGCTCGACCGAACTCGCGCCTCCGGCACCGGTGGGTGCGGTTTGCAACCGCGACAGTCCCATGCCTATAAGGGCGGTCAGAATGAAAGATCTACTCTTATCAACAACTGGCCACTAACCACCAACCACTAACCACTTCTTCCAATCACCACGCAGACCACCAGCCCGCTCTCCACGCTGACCGTGGCGCGGATGCCCAGCAGCACATTGCTGATGCCCAGGGTGCTCCCAAAACGCAGGGTGCCGCGCGCCAGCGGGTATTCCAGGCCGTCGGTGGTCACGCCCAGCGCGTCGCCGTTGATGGCGATCAGCGAAACTGTATCGCCGGGTTGGCCTTCGATGATGGTTTGTCCCTGCACCAGGTAGATCTGCTGGGTGCCGTCCAGCAGCCGGACGCGCACCGAGCGGAAGTCGGGGTGGGCCAGCAGCAGCAGGTTGGCCAGGGTCTGGTCCCAGCGCCTGCCCAGCGCGCCAAAGATGAGGATGTCTTGTGCGCCTTCGGACCGCGCCAGCCGCACCGCCAACTCCAGGTCGGTCTCGTCCTTGCGCGCCGGGAAGCGCTCGACGCGCACCCCGCTTTGCGCCAGGCTGGCCTCGTCTGCCGCCTGGATCGAGTCCAGATCGCCCACCACCACGTGCGGCAGCCGGCCCAAGGCCTGGTAGTAGCGCAGGCCGCCATCCGCCGCCACCAGGGTGTCGCCCGGCTTCAGCACGGCCCGCGCGGCCTCCAGGTCGCTGACCTGGCCGTTGGCAAAGATGACGGCGCGGAGCGGCCGGGGCGCTGTTGGGTTCGTGGTCTGTGGCTGGGACAAAAAAACACCCTCGGGGGAGGGTGTGGTGTGTGCGTCGACAGGTCCCTCCGCCGGCATTATCCGGTCAGGTTCAATCGGTCGGCCCCGTAGCTGCTGCCAGCGAGGGCCCTCTCAGCCCGGCTTCACCGAGCTCCCGAATATGCGATTTTTATTGCGTCCTGCCATTGTAGGCCACCACTGGTGGACTGTCAATGCAGGAATAAATGAAACGCGGGGGTCGGGCAACGGACGAAGTTTTTGCCCGACCCGGCATTACTGTACTGGCCTCGCGGACGGCTGCCCCAAACATTACGTTCGATTGACGCTTGTAGGAAAAAATGGTATCCTGCGCCGCAGTTGAGGCCGTGTTCTGCCAATGTCCGTGTTCGTCTGCGACCGCAACTAAATAGGCTTCGCCAGCCCTGTGCCCACCGGCACGCGGGGTCTGGCGATTTTTATTTAGCGGCTGGCCTCGGGTTGGGCGGCGGGCCAGGCAAGTTTGGCGGCCTTGTATCTTCACCTGGGGTTGTAAGGAGGCCCCTCCGCACATGAGCGCACGCATTCTCGGTACGGTAAAGTGGTTTAGCCGCGTGAAAGGGTACGGGTTCATCAGCCCGGACGGCGGCGAAAAGGACGTTTTTGTCCACTACTCGGCGATTTCGGGCGACGGCTACCGCAACCTGGAGGAAGGGCAGCGCGTCGAGTTCGTCATCGAGGACTCCCCCAAAGGCCCCCAGGCGGCCGACGTGGTCGACCGCGGCAAAGACGAGCAATCGGCTGCCTGAAGCACA
>CAYUYN010000390.1:0-4205 GCA_964449185.1 uncultured Anaerolineales bacterium
CCCGCCATAATGGCCGGCCGCGTCCAGGCGGTGCGGCCGCGGCTCCGTCACCCACAGGGTCGTCGCGCCGGCCGCGCGCGCCACCTGGAGCACCAGCAGTCCAATCGGCCCGCAGCCAAACACGCCCACCGTCATGCCCGGCTGGATCTTCGCCAGGTCCACCGCGTGCAGCGCAATCCCCAGCGGCTCCAGCAGCGCGCCATCGGCATCGCTGAGCGAGTCGGGCAGGGGGAACAGGCAGTGATTGGGCCAGGCCATATACTCGCGCAGCCCGCCGTCGTTCTCGCCGTGCCCCGCAAAGCGCACCGCCAGGCATAGGTTGGGGTGCCCGGCCTGGCACAGCTCGCACCGGCCGCACGCCTGGGCCGGGTCCACCGCCACGCGCTGCCCGGCCGCCGTCACCCCCGCAAACTCGTGCCCCAGCACCAGCGGATGCGCCAGCCGGGCATCCCCAATGGCGCCTTCCGCAAACCAATGCAGGTCAGACCCGCACAGCCCCACTGCCGTCACCCGCACCAGGCTTTCGCCCGGCCCGGGCATGGGCCGCGGCTCGTCGTGCAGGCGCAGATCGCCCACCCCATGCAGGCGCACGGCTCGCATCAGTCGTCAACCCTTCTCGGGGCCGGGCCCGCTGGACTTGCCCGGTTTGCCCTTGCCGGTGTAGGGCTTATAGGTCTTTGACCGCGGCCGGTCTTCGTACCCGGGCCTCTCAAACTTGCGCTTCGGCGGCCGGCCCGCCGGCACGTCGCGCTTGGTCACCAGGCGGATGTTGGCGCTGCGGCTGCGGACCGTGGTGCGCGTCATGCGCTCCAGCACCTGCGCCTGGTACTCGGCCGGCACATCCACCAGCGTGAAGTCGTCGTAGATGTCGATGGCGCCGATGGCCTTGCCCGGCACCCCGGCCTCGTTGGCGATGGCGCCCACGATGTCGGCCGGGCGCACGCCGTCGGCGCGCCCCGCATCGATAAAGAAGCGCACCATCCCGCCCTCCAGGCGCAGCGCCCGGTCAGGCTCGGGCGTCACCGTCACCGCCGGCAGCGCCAGCGGCTTGTCCCCGCGCGCCAGCCGCGCCGCCGCCGCCGCGATCTCGGCCATGTCGCTGCCGCTCTCCTCGGCGATCTCGGTCACCAGCGCGAGGTACAGCTCCAGGTCTTCTTCTTCCAAGGTCTTCAGCAGCCGCGCCTTAAACAGCGCCGTGCGCCGCGCGGCCACATCGGCCCGCGTGGGCACCTTGGCCGGGGTGATCTTCTGGCCGGTAAAGCGCTCGATCTCGCGCAGCATGCGGACCTCGCGCGGCGTGACAAACAGGATGGCCTTGCCCGCCCGCCCCATGCGCGCCGTGCGCCCGATGCGGTGCACGTAGGCCTCCGGGTCGTTGGGGATGTCGTAGTTGATCACCCGGCCGATGTGCTCCACGTCCAGCCCGCGCGCGGCCACGTCGGTGGCCACCACGATCTCCACCTGGCCGGCGCGCAGCCGGCGGATGACGGCCTCGCGCTGGGGCTGGTTCATATCGCCGTGCATGGCCTCGGCCGCGTAGCCGCGCGCCTGCAGCTTCTCCGACACATCCGCCGCGCTGATCTTCGTGCGCGCAAAGATCAGGATGGCCTCGCCCGGCGCGGCCTCGGTCTCCAGCAGGTGAGTGAGCACGTCCAGCTTCTGGGCCTGGTTTACGTGCAGGTACTCCTGCTGCACGGTGGGCACCGTGAGCGTTTTGTGCGCCACCTCCACGTTGACCGGGTTCTTCAAGTAGCGGTCGGCGATGCGGCGCACCTCGCGCGGCATGGTGGCCGAGAACAGCGCCGTCTGCCGGCCCGCCGGCGCCTGGCCCAAGATCCACTCCACGTCTTCCAGAAACCCCATGCGCAGCATCTCGTCGGCCTCGTCGAGCACGACCAGCTTGAGTTTGCTCAGGTCCAGCGTGCCGCGCCGCAAATGGTCCATCACGCGCCCGGGCGTGCCCACCACCACGTGCAGGCCGCTCTTCAGGTGGCTGATCTGCTTGCCGATCGAGTCGCCGCCGTAAATCGGCATCACGTTCACCCGCCCCAGCCGTTTGGCGTAGGTGTGGATGGCCTCCGACACCTGGATGGCCAGCTCGCGCGTGGGCGCCAGCACCAGCGCCTGCACGGCGCGCGTGCTCAGGTCCAGCTTGTCCAGGATGGGCAGCGCAAACGCCGCCGTCTTGCCGGTGCCTGTCTGCGCCTGGCCGATCACATCGCGCCCGGCCAGCAGCAGCGGGATCGTCTGGCGCTGGATGGGCGTCGGGCTTTCATAGCCCACGTCGCTCAAGGTTTCCACCAGCGTCTCGCTCAGCCCCAACTGGCTGAAAGTTTCCGGGTTTGCTTCGGGTTCTAGGGTCATTTCCATGCCTCTACGCGCGTGCCGTGCCGCGGTCTCTCGGTACCGGTCCATTCCGGCAGTCTTTGAGTATAGACGATACCGGCAGATAGCGTCCGACGACCGCTGCGCGCGACGGACTCTCACCACCAAGACACGAAGACACGAAGGGCCACGAGGCAAGATCAGCTGCGCACGACCATCCGCTGACACAAAAAGTGGTATAAGAGAGTCGCCATGCCCCTCCGCCGCCTCATCTTCCTCGCCCTCACGGTCCCGCTCTGCGCGCGCCTCTCGTTTACCGCCACGGCCACCATCCCCGCGCCGCTCGCGCCCGCCGGGCTCGCCCTCACCGTCAACGCCGCCGCCGGCCGCCACGCCATCAGCCCCTACATCTACGGGCTCAACTTTGCCACGGCCGCCTTCGCCGCCGAGATCGGCCTGCCCCTGCGCCGCTGGGGCGGCAACGCCACCACGCGCTATAACTGGCAGGGCGGCTACACCAACCACGCCGCGGACTGGTTCTTCCACAACAACCAGGCCTATGAGGCGGTCACCGGCGTTGACGAGACCGCCGAAGAATGGGCGCAGCAGAACGCCGCCAGCGGCGCCGCCTCGCTCCTGACCCTGCCGC
The DNA here is from genome assembly GCA_964449185.1 of uncultured Anaerolineales bacterium. Classification (GTDB taxonomy): domain Bacteria; phylum Chloroflexota; class Anaerolineae; order Anaerolineales; family UBA6663; genus CAYUYN01. Next base: position 2,975 of record CAYUYN010000390.1, read on the forward strand.
TCGCGGGCTACGTAGCCAAGAACGGCTCCGAGGCCACCTGCAGCTTCAACGCCGCCAAGTACCCCGGCCAGGATGACGTCAACAACGAAGACGGCTACCCTCAATGCGGCAACGGCCTGATCGGCGGCCAGCCCATCACCAATAACGACCCGCTCGATACCAGCCAGGTCATCGGCCCGGACGACGTGGCCGGCTGGGTGGCCAGCCTCAAAGCCGCCGGCGCCGTGCGCTTTTACGGCCTCGACAACGAGCCCGACCTGTGGCACGAGACCCACCGCGACCTGTGGCCCGTGGCCTGGAAGTACACCGAGTTCCGCGACCGCACCTACGCCTACGCCGCCGCCGTCAAGGCCGCCGACCCCGCCGCCGCGCTGCTTGGTCCCGACGTCCACGGCTGGACCTACTACTGGCACTCGCCCTACGACGGCCAGCGCGAAGATTGGTCTACCCCCGACGACCGCAACGCCAATGGCGGCACGCCCTTTGTGGAGTGGTACCTCCAGCAGTTGGCGGCCTACGAGGCCGCGCACGGCCTGCGCCTGCTCGACTACCTCGACCTGCACTTTTATCCGCAGAATGGGGTGGCGCTCGCGCCGGCCGGCGACGCCGGCCAGCAGGCCCTGCGGCTGCGCTCGGTGCGCGCCTTGTGGGATCCGACCTACGTGGATGAAAGCTGGATCGCCGAGGCTGGTCCCGACGGCGGCAGCGTGCGCCTGCTGCCGCGCATGCGGGCCTGGGTCGACGACCACTACCCCGGCACTGGCCTGGCCCTCACCGAATACAACTGGGGCGGGCTGGAGCACCTCAACGGCGCGCTGGCCCAGGCCGATATCCTGGGCCTGTTCGGCCGCGAGGGGCTGGATATCGCCGCGCTGTGGAACTACCCCGACGCCAACCTGGGCTACGACCACTTCGAGACCCTGCCCGGCGCCTACGCCTTTCGCCTGTACCGCAACTACGATGGCGCCGGCAGCCGCTTTGGCGACCTGAGCGCCGCCGCCGCCAGCGCCGACCCGGCCGCCCTGGCCGTCTACGCCGCCCAGCGCGCCGGAGATGGCGCGCTGACCCTGCTGGTCATCAACAAAACCGCCGGCGCCCTCATCGGCGACCTGGCCCTCTCCGGCTTCATGCCCTCCGGCCCGGCCCAGGTCTACCGCTACAGCGCCGCCAACCTCAATGCCATCCTCCCGCAGCCCGACCAGGCCCTGACCCCCGCCGGGTTCAGCGCCGC
>CAYUYN010000391.1:0-4185 GCA_964449185.1 uncultured Anaerolineales bacterium
AAGTGGTATCATCGAAACTTAGGTTGTCACCCGCTGCAAAGCGGGCTATGATTTGATGGCCCAGACTGACCCCGGGCCTTGCCACGCGCAAAGGAGGTGGTCGGCGACGCGAGTAACGGTCCACGTTAGGTCACAGCCAACCCTTTACCAGGTAAGTGAACGAGGAGCAAGAGGATTTACGCCATGAAGAAAGCTCGTATACCGTATCTGTTGTTGAGCGTTTTCGCGCTCACCGCCATGCTGGCCGCGGCCTGCGCGCCGGCTGCCACAGCCGTCCTGCCCACCGCGGTGCCGGCCACCGACGTGCCGGCCACCGAGCCGCCGCCGACCGACGTGCCGCCGACCGTGGCTTCCACCGAAGTGCCCCCCACCCCCGATGCCGAGGCCACTGCCATGGCCGAGATCGGCACCGAGGCGCATCCCATCAAGGTGCTGTTCGTGCCCTCGGTGGATGCCCAAGTCATCACCACCGGTGGTGAAGTCATGGCCGCCGCCCTCAACGAGGCCACCGGCCTGTTCTTCGAGGTCAGCGTGCCCACTTCGTACGCCGCCACCATCGAAGAGATGTGCGCTTCCCCGGCCGACACCATCGCCTTCATCCCGGCCCAGGGCTACGTTCTGGCCAACGGGCTGTGCGGCGTTGACGTCAGCTTTAAGGCCGTGCGCCGCGGCTGGGGCGTGTACTGGACCGAGTTCATCGTGCCTCGCGACAGCGACATCCAGACCCTGGCAGACCTGGAAGGCCTGAAGTGGGCCTACCCGGATGCCGGCTCGACCTCCGGCTACCTGGCCCCGCTCGTGACCATGAGCGAAGCCGGGGTCACCCCCGGTGAGACGCTCGAAGCCGGCGGCCACAACCAGGTGGTCAGCGCCGTGTACAACGGTGAGGCCGACTTCGGCACCACCTTCTACAGCCCGTTTGAGGTGCCCGACGGCGTGGACGCCTGGGATATTGGCGATGCGCCCGACATCGCCGAGGACCTGATCGAGAGCTGCGGGCCGACCGCGGATGGCCTGTTCTGCGGGGGCTACCGCGTGCTCGACGCCCGCGCCAACATCCGCGAAGAGGCCCCGGACGTCGTGCAGAAGGTCCGCATCCTGACCCTGACGACCGATATCCCCAACGACACCATGTCGTTTGGGCCCGACTTCCCGGCCGAGCTGCGCAGCCAGATCGAGGAGGCCATCGTGGCCTTCGCCGAGACGGAGGCGTGGGCCGAGTCGATCGGCAACGAGGACTTCTACGGCTGGACCGGCCTCGAAGTCGCCACGGATGCCGAGTACGACATCATCCGCCTGATGGTGGAAGAAGCCGGCATCTCGCTCGAAGACCTGTAACGTTCCGTTTCACCCAGTCCCGGGTAGGCACAGCCTACCCCGGGACTGCTTTGAACTTGGCGCGCCGCCCGCTTCGCGTTGCCAAATCCGCGGATGGCGCGCAGTGGGCGCCGAAGCCCGCCGGGCACTCAAGTCGAAGTCACCACCGTCCATGTCCATACTGACCATCGAAAACGTCTCCAAGGTCTACGACGGCCAGGTGCGCGCCCTCGACAGCGTCTCGTTCGAGGTGTCCAAGGGCCAGTTCCTGGCCGTCATCGGCCTCAGCGGCTCGGGCAAGTCCACCTTGCTGCGCTGCATCAACCGCCTCATCGACCCCACCGGCGGCCGCATCCTGTTTGAGGGCGCCGACGTCACCAATGCCAACGAAGCCGAGCTGCGCCGCATCCGCCGCCGCATCGGCATGGTCTTCCAGCACTTCAACCTGGTGCATCGCTCCAGCGTGCTGACCAACGTGCTGTCGGGCCGGCTGGGCTACGTCAACCCCGCCTGGAGCCTGGTCAATCGCTTCCCCCCCGAAGACGTCGAAAACGCCCGCAAACAGTTGGTCCGGGTGGGCCTGGCCGAAAAAGCCGATAACCGCGCCGACGAGCTGAGCGGCGGCCAGCAACAACGCGTGGGCATTGCCCGCGCCCTCATGCAGGACCCCGTTATGATCCTGGCCGACGAGCCCGTCGCCAGCCTTGACCCGGTGCTGGCGCACGGCATTATGCAGTACCTGGAGCAGATCAATAAGCAGGACGGCGTTACCGTTCTGTGCAGCCTGCACTTCTTGGACTTGGTGCATCGCTACGCCGACCGTGTCGTGGCGCTGAATGGCGGCCGCCTGGTCTTCGACGGACCGCCCACTGAGATTGACGACCAGAAGTTCAAAGACATTTACGGCAAAGAAGCCGAACGGGTGGGGTAAGCCCGTTTGAAGCAGGAGGGCCGGTTGAAGAAGAAGTCGTCCGTGTGGAAGTCAGTCAGCCTGGCGCTGTTCATCCTGGCGGCCGTGCTGATCTATGCCTACGGCTTCGAGGTCACCCAGGTGAACCTCGATTTGATCCAGTCGCCCGAGCGGCAGGCGCGCTTGGTGCGCATCATCCGGGCCCTGGCCCAGCCCGAGATCTTTGAGTTCCAACGCGAGGAGTTCCAGGTCAACACCCCCATCCAGGTGCCCTGCCCGCCCGGCGGCGAGGCCGCCCTGGAGCCCTTCCAGCCTGACCTGGCGGCCCCGTACCTGGTGGTCACGCCCCGCTGCGCCGACCCGCGCGCCGAGGTCACCGTCGAAGGCTTCAATTTCGTGCCCAACACCAACGGCCCGCTTAATTTCATACCGCCGAGCCAGGTGTCGCTCAAGCTGGGCGACATCCAGACCGACTCCGAAGGCCACTTCGTTACGAGCGCCCGCCTGCCCAACCGGCCGGACGAGGCTGTTCAGCAGGTGCGCGCCATCACGCGCCGCAATGTCGGCGCGCCGACCCTCAGCCGCAACGCGCACGAGACCATTGACAAGATCATCGAAACCGTCTTCCTGGCGCTGCTGGCCACCACCATTGCCACCGTGCTGGCCGTGCCCTTGAGCTTCTTCGCGGCTCGCAATTTGATGAAGGACGTCACCGCTACGGTGGCCAGCGTGGCGCTGTCCATCCTCGCCTGGCCGGTCGGCATCCTGGTGGGTGCGGCGGTGGCGGGCTGGGTCGGCTCACTCAGCCAAATGCTCACGGCCAGCGTGGCCACGCACGTTGGGGGCCTGGTGCTGGGGCCGCTGCTGGTGTGGGGCACGGCGCGCTGGGCACTGCCCCAGGTGGAGACCCAGCCGCCCAGCCTGGGTATGCGCCTGGCCCGTTTGGCGGCCCTGCTGCTGGCGGTCATCATCGGCCTGCTGGCGCTGTACCTGGTGGCCAGCCTGGCCTCAACGGTCGGGGCCTACCTGCGCACCAACCTGGGCAGCCTGAGCTTTGTGGGCGAGTTCCTGGCCGATGTGGGCGACATCACCAGCCTGCTGGCCACGCCCATCGCCGCGCTGGTGGTGGGCGCCGCCCTGGGCAGCGCTGGTAGCCGGCTGGGCCAGCTGATCCACGAGCGCACCCGCGGCGGGCTGTGGCTGCTGCTGCACTTTGGGCTGGGGATCGTGGCCGGCGCGGTGGTCGGCCTGCTGATTGGCGCCGGGTTGGGCTGGCTGTACGAGCTCAACGACCCGCTGCTGACCGTGCAGCTCCCGGCCGCGGTCGGCGCGCTGGGCGGGCTGCTGGCGGCGCTGGCCACGCGCCAGGGCAAGCCGCTGGCCGTGGGGCTCACGCTCTATTACATCGCCCGCACCATCTTCAATGGCCTGCGCTCCATCGAGGCCATCATCATAGTCATCATCTTTGTGGTATGGGTGGGCATTGGGCCGTTCGCCGGCATGCTGGCGCTGGCCCTGCACAGCATCGCCGCCACGGCCAAGCTATACTCGGAGCAGGTCGAGAGCATCATGGCCGGCCCGTTGGAGGCCATCAAAGCCACGGGCGCCACGCGCATCCAGACCATCATGTACGCCGTGCTGCCGCAGGTCATCCCGCCCTACATTTCCTTCACCATGTACCGGTGGGACATCAACGTGCGCATGTCGACCATCATCGGCTTCGCAGGCGGCGGCGGCATTGGCTTCCTGCTCCAGCAAAACATCAACCTGCTCAACTACCGCGCCGCCGCCGCGCAGATCCTGGCGATTGCGATTGTGGTGGCGAGTATGGATTACTTAAGCTCGCGCCTGCGGGAACGGGCGATTTAGACGGACTGCGTATTGCGGAAAACGGAAAACGCAATACGTTGCCCTCACACACCGCCTGCCTATGGACCTCGGCATCGTCATCGTCAACT
>CAYUYN010000392.1:0-4134 GCA_964449185.1 uncultured Anaerolineales bacterium
GCAGGCGATCCAGTAAGGAGCCGCCATCCCCCGCCGTCCGAAGAGCGTTATCGCGTTGCGCACAGTGCTAGCCCCCGCCCGCCGGCCCGCCCAGCCCACCCTCGGTCATGCCGCGCAGATCGCTCAGCACGCCGTCCACCTCGGCCAGCGTGAGCAGCCGGCCAGTGTCCTTGTGCTTGAGCTGGCCGGCAGCCACGCGCTCGGCGGCGACCGCGCGGATGGCGACGTTGCGCTGCATGGCGTCCTTGACAAGCTCGGCGGCCTGGAGGTAGCCGATGAGGGGGTTGAGCGCGGTGGCCACGATGGCGTTCTTGCCCAGCCAGCCCTCGGCCTTTGCGCGGTTGGCGACCAGGCCCTTGACCGCGCGCTCGGTAAAGGCGCGGACGGAGCCGATCATCACCTGCATGGCCTCAAACAGGTTGTGGGCGATGATGGGCATCATCACGTTGAGCTCGAGCTGGCCGGCCTGCGCCGCCAGGGCCACGGCGTGGTCGTTGCCCTGCAGGTGGTACATGGCCTGGTTGAGCATCTCGGCCATGACCGGGTTGACTTTGCCGGGCATGATGGACGAGCCCGGCTGCACAGCCGGCAGGCGAATCTCGTCCAGGCCGGTGGTGGGGCCAGACGAGAGCAGCCGGATATCGTTGGCAATGCGCGTCAGGGTGATGGCCGTGGTACGCAGCGCGCCCGAGAAGTGGGCGGCGTCGGCCTGAGACTGCATGGTCTCGAACAAGTCGTCGGCTTCATAGAGCGTGAGGCCGCTCAGGCGCGCGAGCTCCTTGACCATGCGGGCGTGGTACTCGGGGTGGGCGTTGAGGCCGGTGCCGGTGGCCGTGCCGCCGATGCCCAACCGCCGCAGCCCCTCGGCCGCCTGGGCGACGCGCTCACGGTCGCGCTCCACGGCCTTGGCATAGGCACCGAACTCCTGGCCCAGGCGCACGGGCACGGCGTCCTGCAGGTGGGTGCGCCCGGACTTAACGATGTCGTCAAACTCATCCGACTTGCCGCGCAGAGCCGCCGCCAGCTCGTCCAAGACGCCCAGCAGCTCGTCCAGCCGCCACAGCACCCCCAGCCGGATGGCGGTGGGGATGGTGTCGTTGGTGGATTGAGCCATGTTGACATGATCGTTGGGGCTGACGATGTACTGGCCGCGCCGGCCGCCGAGGAGCTCGGTGGCGCGGTTGGCGATGACCTCATTGGTGTTCATGTTGTGCGAGGTGCCGGCCCCCGCCTGGAAGGGCTCAACCACAAACTGGTCATCCCACTGCCCGGCGCGCACCTCTTCGGCCGCCTGGATGATGGCGTCGGCCAACTGCCGCGCCGTGTAGCGCTGGCCGCCGACCTCGCGGTCGTTGAACAGGCCCAGGCCGGCGTTGACGATGGCGGCCGCCTGCTTGATGGTGGCCATGCTCCAAATGAAGGCCCGCCAGGGCCGCAGGCCGGTGATGGGAAAGTTGGTGACCGCCCGCTGGGTCTGCACGCCATACAGCGCGCCGGCCGGCACGGGCAGCTCGCCCAGGGAGTCTTTTTCGATGCGATAGTCTTGGCTCATAGTGGCTCGCTGACGGGGGAAAAAGAGGGAGCCTTGCGGCTCCCTCCAACACGAACATTAGCACGCGCGCCGCGCTTACTTGCCGATGGCGGTGTAGCCGGGGCCACCCTTGAAGAAGTCGTAGTTGGGCTGAATATCATCGCGCAGGTTAACGACCTCGCCGGCCGCCAGGAGGACGGTCTCTTCGAGGATGACGGCCGCGCCCTTGTTGTCGTGAGTCTCGTAGTGCTCGGTGGCGCGCGCGGCGAGGTTGGGATCGCCGGGCTTGCTCAGCCGCTCGCCGCCCTTGGCGGCATAGTCGCCGGGGGTCTCATCTTCGGTGAAGATGGCCTCGTACGGGCACTCGGGGATGCAGGCGCCGCAGTCGATGCAGGTGTCGGGGTCAATGTACATCCACGGCCACTCGCCCTCGGGCTTGCCAGGCACGATGCACTCCACCGGGCACACCTCGATGCAGCCGCTGTCGCGCAGGCACAAACTGGTGATAATGTGAGTCATTAAATCCTCCGAGCTAGTCGGTCCGCCGGCGCTGGATCAGCGGACGCGAGTAAGCGTCCTAACCTTTAGCAGCGGCGTAGCGGCTTGCCACGGCGACCCAGTTGACCACATTCCACCAGGCCTTGAGGTAGTCAGGGCGGCGGTTCTGATAGTTGAGGTAGTAGGCATGCTCCCACACATCCACACCCAGGACGGGCTTCATCCTTTCCATCATGGGGTTGTCCTGGTTGGCGGTGGAGTGCACCACCAGCTTGCCGCTGCTGTCGACCGACAGCCACGACCAGCCGCTGCCGAAGCGACCAACGCCGGCGGCGTTGATCTTCTCCTTGAGGGCGTCGAGGCTGCCAAAGGCCGCGTTGATGGCCTTGGCCAGGTCGCCGGAGGGCTGCCCGCCATTGGGGCCCATAATCTGCCAGAACATGGTGTGATTGACGTGCCCACCACCGTTATTGCGCACGGCGGTGCGGATGCTCTCGGGCACGGCATTGAGGTCTTTGATGAGGTCTTCAGCCGACTTGCCTTGCAGGTCAGGCGCGCTTTCGAGGGCTTTGTTCAGATTGGTGACATAGGCGGCGTGGTGCTTGCCGTGATGGATTTCCATGGTGCGCGCGTCAATGTGGGGTTCCAGCGCGTTGGCAGCATACGGCAGGGGGGGCAGTTCATGAGCCATGAGCAAGGTCTCCTATTAAGGTTAGTCCGCTGAATTGACCGCGGTTGTGGGATAGAGTAATATGGCACAATCGATGTGATTTTAGTGCCACCCTCACCCTTTGTCAAGCAAAATAGTGGCGTGCTGACCAGCGCGCAATTTGTCGGCCTGGGCGTAGGCATCCTGGCCGTCTCCACCGCCTCACTCTTCATCCGCTATGCTCAAGCCGCCGGCGTGCCTTCGCTGGTGATTGCCGCCTACCGGCTGACCATGGCCAGCCTGGTGCTGCTGCCGCTGGTGGTGTGGCGCGAGCGCGCCGCGCTGCGGCGGCTGACGGCGCGCGAGTGGCGGCTGGCGCTGGCCTCGGGTGTGTGCCTGGGCGTACACTTCGGCGCCTGGATCAGCTCGCTGGCTTACACCTCGGTTGCCAGCTCGGTGGTGCTGGTCAGCACCTCGCCGCTCTTCGTGGCCGTGCTGGCGGTGGTGTTTCTGCGCGAGAGGCTGGCCGGCACCGTGCTGGCCGGGCTGGGGCTGACCCTGGCCGGCGCGGTGGTGGTGGGCTTGAGCGATGCGTGCCCGGCCAGCGGCTGCCCGCCCCTGGCCGACTTTGTGCGCGGGCCGGCGTTCTATGGGGATGTGCTGGCCCTGGTGGGCGCGGCGGCAGCCGCTGTCTACTACAGCCTGGGGCGGGCGCTGCGGCCGAGGCTGCCCCTGCTGGTGTACGTCTTCATCACCTATGGCACCGCGGCGGCCGTGCTGGCCGGCGCGGTGCTGGCGGCGGGTCTGCCGCTGACCGGCTACCCAACGACGGCCTATCTGTGGTTGGTGCTGCTGGCGCTCGTGCCGCAGCTGATCGGTCACTCGGCCTTCAACTGGGCCCTGCGCTTCCTGCCCGCCACCTACATCTCGGTCATGGCGCTGGGCGAGCCGGTGGCCGCCATCGCGCTCGGCGCCGTCTTTCTGGGCGACGTGCCCTCGGCCACCAAGCTGATGGGCAGCGCCCTCATCCTCATCGGGCTGGGTGTGGCTTCACTCCGGGCACCGGCCGCGGCGAGCACGGCGCCACGTGAACCCGCCTCCCACGAGCCATAGGACCCGAAACTTAAAGGCGCGAATCCGGCGCAAAGTATTGCGTTCTCGAATAACTGTTGTATATTCATTGAGAGTTAGGAGATCCGTCATGAACACGCGGTGTCATCATTGTGGTTGGAGCTTTAGCCTGAGTCGCGAGGCCCTCGAGGCAGCCGTGGCGGCTGCCCTGGCGGCCAATGAGAAGATGCACGTCGAGCACTGCCCGCGCTGCCGCAAGGTCATCAAGATCCCGGTGGCCCAGTTGCGACGCGGCCTGCCGCATGGCTGGACGCTGCCCGAGCCAGCGGCCGCCGAACCGGCCCCGGCCGCCCCCGAGCCCGAGCCTGAACCGGTGGCCGAAGCC
>CAYUYN010000393.1:0-1651 GCA_964449185.1 uncultured Anaerolineales bacterium
GCGCTGGCCCTGCTGCCGGTGGCGGTGGTGGCGGTGGCGCTGAGCCTGACCCCGGCGCTCCAGCACGCGCGCTGGCGCTCGCCGCGCCCGTGGCTGGCGCTGGGGGGGCTGGCGGGCCTGGTGGCCGCGGCCCTGGTCCTGCTTAACTCGCTCGACTTTGTCACCGCGCACGTGCTGCGCGGGGAAGTACTGACGCGGTTCCTGTTCAACCTGTTGGGGACGCAGAACAGCCTGGGCATCATGCTCGAGGCCCTGGTGTACGGCTTCCGCACCTACTACGTCTCGTTTGGCTGGGGCAACGTGGAAACGCATCCCTGGCTGTACCAGATGTGGTCGGCCGGCTTTGCGCTGGGCGCGCTGGGCCTGGTGGTGGGCGCGGTGCGGCGCCGGCGCGGCCGGCACCAGGGGCCAGACGCGCGCCTGCTGCTGCTGATGGGCCTGCTGATCTTTAGCCTGCTGGCCGTGGCCCTGGCCCTGGTGGTGGCGATTGAAACCATCCACCTCGCGCCGGGCCGCTACCTGCTGCCCGGCCTGCCGGCCGTCTGCTTGCTGCTGGTGGAGGGCTACCGCGGCCTGCTGCCCCGGCGCGCGCAGCGCTATGCCTGGCGCACGCTGGGGCTGGGCGCGGTGCTGGTGGGCTGGGCCATCCCGCTTATCACCCTCCTGCCCACCTATGCCGTGCCGCAGCCCCTCGCGCGCGCGCCGCAGGTGCCCAGCGCGCACGCCTTTGGCGACGCCATCGAGCTGATTGGCTACCAGGCTCCGGCGGCCGTGCGCCCGGGCGAGATCGCCCAGGTGACTGTCTGCTGGCGGGCCACCGCGCCGGTGCCGGAAGACTACAGCGTGTTCCTGGAAGCGGTGGGACCCGACGGCCAGGGCTATGGCCGCCTGGTGACGTACCCCGGCCACGGCAACTTCCCCACCCGCTACTGGTCGCCGGGCGTGCCCTTCTGCGATCACTACCGCCTGCCGGTCAGCGTCGATATGCCGTCGCCGGCGCTGGCGCGCGTGCGCGTGGTGCTGCTGCGCACCACCGACCTCAACGGCGAGCGGCTGCCGGTGGTGGAGCCCGACGGGCAGCGCGCGGACCTGGATGCCTTTGTGCTGCCGCTGAAGATCGAGCCCACTGGCCGGCCGGCGGCCTCGGCCCAGGCCTTGGACTACCGCTTTGGCAACGAGCTGTGGCTGCGCGGCTACAGCCTGGCCGTGGAGCCCGCCACGCGCAGCGTGCGGGTGACCTTGCAGTGGCAGGCGCTGCGCGACCTCGAGCGCGACTATGTGATCTTCGTCCACCTGCGCGACGACCCGCTGCAGGCGTACGCCCAGGCCGACAGCGAGCCGCGCGACGGCTGGTACCCCACCGACCTGTGGCAGAAGGGCGAGGTGATCGAGGACGTGCACGTGCTGACCGTGCCGCCGGGGACAACTCCGCCCTTGGAGCTGTACGTGGGGGTGGTGCATCCACCGTCAGACACGCGCCTGCCCGCCTTCGACCCGGCCCGGCAACAGCTCGAGCATGATGAGATCATCTTGATCAACAACTGGGTCATCGACGACCGCTGGCTGATGCCGGGGTCCCTGAAGCCGCCGTACGAGGCGCCGTGAAAGCGGCGTGGGGGCCAGGCGGCCGCCATACAGCCCTCTGGCCGGC
>CAYUYN010000393.1:1751-4123 GCA_964449185.1 uncultured Anaerolineales bacterium
CTGGCCGGCGCCTTGCGCGCGTATGGGGTGGGCCGGCAAGCGCTGCGCGGCGACGAAGCCTTTAGCGTGCGCTTCTCGGCGCAGCCCGTGGGCGCCATCGTCGCGGCGACGGGCACGGCCGAGCCCACCACTGTACTGGTTTCTGCTGCACGGCTGGATGCGCGGAGGTGAGGCTGCCGGTGACAATCAACCTGAGGGCGCCGTAGAGGGATTGTGCTCTTAAGCGATCGTCAGCCTCCTGGGGGCAGCGCGGATCTGGCGACGCGAAGCGGACGGACAGCCCCATAGAAGCTTGCTCGGCCAGGCTGCGTCGCGGCTGGCGACCTCTCCCTTACGGCGCGTAGCGCGTTACCCCGCCGCTCGTTGCAAACCACACCACGCCCGACTCTTCGACGTAGATATCATTGACGTTGGAATGGATCAGCCCGAGGCTGGGGGCGAATGACTGCCAACTCTCGCCATCGAAGTGCGCGGCGCCGGCAAAGTTGGCGCTGGCCCACACGCTGCCATCGGGCGCCACGGTGACCGAGGTAAATTCGTCCGTCACCAGGTCAACGCCGGCATCTTCGGGGCTGTAGCGCGTCCAGGCGTCGTCGGCCAGGCTGTAGCGATAAATGCCATCGCCCAGAGTCGTGGCCCAGATATTGCCGTTGAGGTCTTCGGCCAGATCGCTCACGCGCAGCTCAAAGCCGAACGGATCGCCCTCGGTATAGCTGACCCAGGCGCCGTCGGCCAGCAGGCGGCTGAGGTTGTTCTCGGTGGCGACCCACAGCGAGCCATCCGAGGCCAGCAGCAGCTCGCGGACCTCGTTGTAGGTCAAGCCGCTGTTCGAGGTGTCGTACACAATGGGTACGCTGCCGTTGTCGTACAGGGCCAGGCCGGCGGTGGTGCCCACCCAGGCCGTACCCTTGGGCCCGGGGATCACGGCGCGCACATCGTCGCTGGGCAGTCCCTGCGCGGTGGTGATCGGCGCGATCTTCTCGTCGCCATTGAAGATCCACAACCCCAGCTCATTGACGGCCCACAACCGGCCGGCCTCGTCCCAGAACTGCGGCACACAGCCGCCGCAGTCGATCTCCGGCCCCGGCAGCCATTGCCCCTGGTCGAGGTCATACAGGTCGAGGCGCGCCCCATACTCCTGGGCAAACCACAAGCGGTTGGCGCCGGGCTCGCGCAGCACGCTGCTGAACGCGGCGTTGGCGGGCACATTGGGCGCCGTCCACAGGGTGAAGTCATCGCCCGCAAAGCTCAGCACGCCGAGGTCGGTGCCAAAGTACACCCGCCCGTCGTCGCCCTCCACGCCGGCATAAATGTTGTAGTCCGGCAGGGTGAGGTAATCCCAGCTCACCCATTCGCCATCGGGGTTGCGCCGGGCCACGCCGCCGCCGCCCGAAACCCACACGCTGCCGTCCGAAGCCGGCACCACCCCGTAAATGGGCGTAAACGGCGCCTCGGGGATGGCCACAAACCCGCTGCCGTCGTAGTAGGCCAGGCCGGCCCCCGTGCCCGCCACCACCTTGCCGTCCAGCACGGCCAGGGCGGTGATATTCCGGTCGGGCAGTCCCTCGTCGATGCCGAAGATCGACCAATCCGAGCCGTCGTAAAAGCCCAGGCCGTTGGTCGTGCCCGCCCACAATTTGCTGCCCTCAACGTCGAGCAGCAGCGCCGTGACGGCCGTGGAGAGCAAGTTGGGGTGATCATCTTGCTGGCTCGACGGGAAATCCGGCACCGGCTCCCACTCGTTCTCCCCCACCCGCACCTGCAGGCCGCCGCCGTCGCGGCCCGAATAGTTGGTGCCTACCAGCAGCCCCTGGTCGGTCACCAGGAGCGCGCCGATGTAGTTGCTGTCGAGACCGGTCTCGGCGTTATGCAGCAGAACCTGGTCGTCGACGTATTCCAGCAGGCCGTTGTCGGTCCCGATGTAAAAAACGCTGCCGTCGTCCGTCGCCATGAGCGTGGTCACGTACACGCCCGGCAGGCCGTCACCGGAGGTATAGCGATCGGTGACCTCGCCGCTGGAGGGGTCCCAGCCGGTCATGCCACCGGGGCCGCCGGTGAGCAGCTTCCCGTTGAGGAAGAGCGTGGAATAGATGGTGTTGACGGAGGTCCACGACTGCCAGGTGCCGCTGGGCGGAGGCAAGGGCTCCTGCGTCGCCTCCCCCGGCGCCGGGGTTTCCACCGGCGCGAAGACGGTGCCCAGGAGCGAGGTGGCCTGCGCGGTGGGGTCAGACGTTTGGGTGTTAGAGGCCACCTGGGTGTTGGCGGCGCCGGGGAAAAGAGTCTCGCGAAAGACCAGCACGGCACACAGGCTGCCGCCGCACAGCAGCAGGCCGAGGGCCGCGACGATGCCCAGCGGGCCGAGCAGGGTGAGG
>CAYUYN010000394.1:0-4122 GCA_964449185.1 uncultured Anaerolineales bacterium
GGGCAGGCCAGGCAGCGCACCACGTAGGCAGCGGCGCTCTCCACGATGGCCGGCACCGCGTTAAGGTTGCCGTCCATGGCCGGGGCCGTCCCCTCAAAGTCAAACAGCAGCGATTGGCCATCGGCCGTCACCGCCACGCGGATGGGCAGCTCGCCGCCGCCGGGCGCTTCGAGATAGTCGGTGAAGGCGTAGCGCCCGGGCGGGATGGCGGCAATGAGCAGGCGCACCATGCGCTCGGTGTAGGCCAACAGGGCCTCGGCGTAGCGCGCGGTTTCGTCCCAGCCATAGCGCGCCACAATTTCAATCACGCGCCGCGCGCCCACGGTGTGCGCCGCCACCTGCGCCGCCAGGTCGCCCTGGCGCTCGGCCGGCGTGCGCACGTTGCGCAGAATCAGCGCCCAGGCCGCCTCGTTGCGCCGCCCGGCTTCCACCAGCTTGATGGGCGGGATGATCAGCCCTTCCTGATAAATCTCGGTCGAGAGCGGCATCGAACCGGGCGACATGCCGCCCACATCGGCGTGGTGGGCGCGGGAGGCGACGAAGAAGGCGGGTAATTGGTAATTAGCAATTAGTAATTGCGCATCCAAAAACACCGGCGAGACCAGCGTGATGTCGGGCAAATGCGTGCCGCCCAGGTAGGGGTCGTTGAGGATGACCACATCCCCCGGCGCAAACGGCGCGCAGTGATCGATGGCCGCGCGCACCGAGGCCGGCATGGCGCCCAGGTGCACGGGGATGTGCGCGGCCTGGGCCAGCAGGCGCCCAGCGCCGGTGAACAACGCGCACGAGTAGTCCAGGCGTTCCTTGATGTTGGGTGAGTACCCGGTGCGGCCCAACGTCACCCCCATCGTCTCGGCGACGGAAGCAAAGAGGTGTTTGAAGATTTCGAGGCGGATGGGATCCATGAAGAAGTGGTCAGTGGTCGGTGGTCAGTGGTCAGTGGGAAGACTGTAACCGGGTCAAGAGTCCGTCGTCCGTCGTCAGATATAGATCGCGATCACAGTAATATTGTCATGCCCGCCCCGGTCGCGCGCCAGCTCGATGAGGGTGTCCACGGCGCCTTTGGGTTTGCGGCTGTTGAGGATTTCCAGGATCTCGGGCGCTTCGACGAGGTCGCTGAGACCGTCGGAGCACAGCAGCAGCTTGCTGCCGGGGTCCAGCAGCACGCCCTGGTTGCGCATGGACTGTTCGGGCGCTTCGGCTTCGGAGAGGCGCAGCCGGAAGTCGGCCTTGACGTTGGGGTCGCCGCCCAGGTGGCGGCGCACCACGTGGCGCTGCGGGTGTGTCTTGGCTTCCGCGGGCGTCAGCAGGCCCAGCTCGATGCCCTCCCGCACAAAGGTGTGATCGACGGTCGTCTGGAGAATGCCGCCGCGGCGCGCCAGGTAAATGCGGCTGTCGCCGGCGTAAGCGGTGAACAGGCGGCGGCCGACCAGCAGCGCCAGCGCGCAGGTGGTGCCCATGCCCTTGAACTCGGGCCGGCTCTGCGCCGAGTCATACACCGAACGCGCCGCCAGGCTGACGGCCTGGTCCAGGATGATCCCATAGTCCGCACCCGCGCTGCGCCCGACGGCCTCCGCAATCACCTTTACCGCCAGCTCCGAGGCCACCTCCCCGGCCCGGTTGCCGCCGATGCCGTCGCAAATCACGGCCAGGGTCACCGCCTCGCCGCCGTCGCCGTAGAAATTCTGCACGGCGTAGCGGTCTTCATTATTCTTGCCGGTTTCGCCAGGATGGGTGCCGTGCTGGACGTCGTGCGCCGAGTGCGGGGTAGGGATCATGAGCCAACCTTATCGGAGGCGCCGGCGGAGACGCCGGCAGTGGGGATGGGAAGGGCGGGCACGGCCGGGGCCGGGGCTGAAGCCACGATCACCCGCGCCCCGTGGCCGTTGGCCGGCAGGTCGCGCCGGAGAAAGCGCAGCTGCACCCGGCCCAGGTTCACCAGGTCGCCGTGCTGCAGCTCGCAGCCGGCCTGGCCCTGCACCGGCGAGTAATTGACCCAGGTGCCGGAGGTGGAGCCCTGGTCGACAATGCGTACGCGGCGGTCCTTGAGCAGGACGCGGGCATGCAGCCGCGAGACCGAGCGGTCGTGGAACACGGTGTCGGCCACGGCGGCATCGCGGCCCAGGCTGAGGCTCGGCGCGACCACATCGATGTCGGGGCGCGGCGCGGCGCCCCGGCCGGCCTCCACCACTTCAAAATACGCCAGTCCCTTCGGCCGGGTCAGCACCGGTTTGCTCCCCCAGCGGAGGGTGGGCACCGAGACGTGCGGCCAGCTGATG
This sequence comes from uncultured Anaerolineales bacterium, assembly GCA_964449185.1. Lineage (GTDB taxonomy): Bacteria > Chloroflexota > Anaerolineae > Anaerolineales > UBA6663 > CAYUYN01. The sequence continues at coordinate 2,280 of CAYUYN010000394.1, forward strand.
TGCGGCAAGGCGATCCGGCCCGCCGTGCGCGGCGCGGGGGCGTTCAGTTGAACGCCCCTACCCGCTGTATGCACGGGCGGAACCCGCTCCAAGTCTGTTTCGGCCGCCAGGGCCGCCTGCCGTTGGCGGCGGGCCAGCAGCAGCCACGCGCCCAGGCCCACGGCCAGGGCCAGGCCAATACCCGTCAGCGCCACCCACAGCAGGGGCCAGGACGTCTCGGTCTGGGGGAGGAGGGGGGCGTCGGGCGGGGCGGCCGGCACCTGGAGGCTGACCGAGACCACCACCACCTCGCTCTCGGCCGCCAACCCCAGCTCGTCGATGACGCGCACCTGGAGCTGGTGCTCGCCGTCTGCGCTCACGGCCGCCAGGGGCCAGGCCAAGGTGCTCGGCGCGAGCGTGTTGGTCTGGGTCACCACCGCCTGGCCGTCCACTAGCAATTGCGCCAGGCGCAGCCCACGCGGGTGGTTGTCGGGGAAGTCCAGGCCCAGGGGCACTTCCAGCACGGTAGGCTCGGCCAGGGCCGGGTCGGCGTCGTGGCTGGGCGCCACGCGCACCACGCTCGCGGGCACGCCGGCCAGGGTCAGCATGGGCGCTTCCACGCGCAGCGGGAAGCCGGCCGGGTTGGAAGTGATCGGCTCGCTGCCCGGCAGCCGCACGCGGGCCGCCAGGGTGTGCTGGCCGGTGACGGCCAGGCCCGAGCGATAGCTCAGCTCGTACTGCCGCCCCCGGTCGGACAGCAATTGAAACAGCGGCGCCAGCGAGTCGGGCCCGCCAAGGATCAGGCGCTGGCCCCCGGTGGCCTCGGCCAGCCGCAGCAGGTTCTGCGAGCCGACCGTGTTATCGGCGCCGGTGGGGCCGACAAAGACGGTGTAGATGGGCACCAGGCCGCTGGCGCGCGCGGCGATGGTGGCCAGCTTGTCCTCAGCGGACTGGTTCAAGCCGTTCGACAGGAAGACCACGTAGCGGCGCATGGCCGGGCGCGGCGTCACATCCAGCGCATAGTCCAGCGCGAGGTTGAGCAGCGGGAAGGCATCGGCCGCGCCGCCAAAGCTGCTCTCGTAGCGGCTCAGGGCCTGGGTGATGAGGGCCGGGTTGTCGCTGCGCTCCACCAGCGGGCCTTCGGCCGACAGCACGGTGACGAGGTCGAGGCCCGGCTTGAGCCGCGGGCTGCCAGACACAAAGGTGTTGAGCGCCGCCTCAATGTGGTCCAGGCGCGTAGTACCGTTGGCATCGCGGGTCTCGAAGGCGTCATTGGCATCGATGACGAAGACCACCTGCACGCCCACGTCCGTCTCGGCCACGGTCAGGCCGCTGACCGGTTCACCGTTTTCTGAAAGGCTGATCGCGGCCTGGGTCAGGGCGCCCACGCGGGCGCCGTCGACAGCGTTCACCAGCAGATAGGCGCGCAGAGCGGGGAACGTGCTGGTGTCCACCGCCGTGAGGGTGGCGCTGCCGGAGGGCGGGGCCGCGGTGGCAGTCGGGGTGACCGTGGCGGCGCTTTCGGTGGCGGTGGGGGTGGAATCCTGGACGGGCGGGGCGGCCGCGCTGGGCACGGCCGTGCCCAACAGTGCGCCGAGGCAGAGCACGGCGACCAGGGTACGCAAGAGGGCCGAAGGAGGATGAGCCATCAGGAAAGGCCGGCGAGCGAGCCCCCAGCCTGACCATACAGGCTTTGCAGGCACGCCGGTAGCAGGCATTTTAGCACGGGCCGGGGATTCTTAGATTCGACGGAAAGTCGTGATGGGGGCGGTGTTGGCAGCGAAGGTGCTAGGGTTCGGGCAGCTCGCCCTCATCCCCGGCCCTTCCCCCGCCGGGGGAAGGGTGCCTCTTCACACGGAGGGAC
>CAYUYN010000395.1:0-4081 GCA_964449185.1 uncultured Anaerolineales bacterium
GGCCTGGCGCGCGGCGGCCTCGACGGCGGCGTAGCCGGGGATGAGGCGCTGGCGGTAGGGCTGGTGCAGCCGGTCGGCCATGGCCCAGCGCAATAAAGCCTCGTCGCCGTTGGCGAGGGCCTGGACCGTAAACAAGGCGTGGCCCACGTTGAACACGGCGTCGGCCAGCGGCACCTGCGCGGGCAGGGTGGCGCGGGCCTGAGCGGTGGAGAGGCGCATGGCCGGCAGCGCAATGACCACGCGCAAGGGCGGTATTGGCACGACCCGCGCCTGGAGCACGTCGCCGTCGGCGCTCACGAGCACCAGCCCGCCGTAGACCGCCGCCGCCACGTTGTCGGGGTGGCCTTCGATCTCGTAGGCCAGCCGCAGCAGGGCCGCGCGGTCCAGGCCGCCCTGCACCAGGTCGTTGGCGGCCGCCAGCCCGCCGACGATGGTGGCGGCCGACGAGCCCAGGCCCGACCCCAGCGGAATGCCGTTCACCGCCCGGAGGCGCAGCCGCCCAGCCGGCCGCCGCCCCACCACCTGAAACACGCGCTCCATCGCGCGCACTATCAGGTTGCGGCCGTCGCGCGGCACGCTGTCCGCCCCCTCCCCTTCCACCCACATCTCCAGCCCGGTGCCTTCGCCGAGATCGGTCAGCTCAATGCGGTTGCGCAGCTCCAGGGCCAGCGCCAGGCAATCAAAGCCGGCGCCAAGGTTGGCGGTGGAAGCGGGGACGGAGACGGTAAACATATTACTGCTCTTTCTCAATTTCCAACTGATAATAAAACACCGACCCCGGCCAGCAGCGCCTCGCCTTCGCCCTGCTGGCTCCGGCGCAGCAGGGCCTGGCCCAAGTCGCCGAGGGTAGCCACCAGGTGGACAGGGTTGGGGTCGTCGTCCTGCAGCGCGGTGAGCCACTGGCTGAGCAGCAGGTAGACGGCCAGATCGGCCATGTTGAGCATGTCGTCGCGCACGGCGGGGTCAAGCTCGGCCGTGCCGAGAGAGGCCAGGTAGGCGCCAGCGGCATCCAGGTAGGAGAGCGGCTCAGAGGACATGCAAAGCTCCAGCGGGCGGCGTCAGAGGTCGGGCGGGTGGCAGCGCCCGGCCACCGGCAGCAGCGCCGCCTCCCTCTCCGAGTGTCGTCCCAGCAATGATCTCGCCCGTTGCCCATTTGTTTTCGCCACAGTCCGGGCAGTTCGGTGACTGTCAACAGCCCCTATTGCGCTCACCGCTGGTCGATCACGTCTTCCAGCGCGGCCAGCGTGGGCGGGATGACGCGCGGCGGGGGCATGCGGCTGGTGATGATGTCGGGGTCTTTGAGGCCGTGGCCGGTGACGACGGCCACGATGGTCTGGCCGCGCGCGTCCAGGCGCCCGGCGCGGGCCTCCTGCAGCAGGCCAGCCACACCCGCGGCCGAGGCCGGCTCGCACCAGACCCCCTCGCCGGCCAGGCGCCGCTGGACGGCCAGCAGGTCGTCGTCGCTGACGGCCACCAGGCGGCCGCCCGACTCTTCCGAGGCCAGCACGGCCTCTTCGCCGCGCGCGGGCCGGCCAATGCGGATGGCGGTGGCGAGGGTCTCGGGCCGCTCCACCGGCCGGCCCAACACCAGCGGGGCCGCGCCGGCCGCCTGCACGCCGAGCAGATGCGGGGCATTGTCCACCCGGCCGGCGGCGCGATATTCGCGGAAGCCTTTCCAATAGGCGGTGATGTTGCCGGCATTGCCGACCGGCAGGCACAGCCAGTCGGGCGCGCGGCCCAGCGTGTCGCACAGCTCAAAGGCGCCGGTCTTCTGGCCTTCGATGCGGAAGGGGTTGACCGAGTTCACCAGGGCAATAGGCGCCCGGTCCGCAAGCTGGCGCACCAGCGACAGGGCCTCATCAAACGAACCCGCCACCTGGATGACCTCGGCGCCGTAGGCCAGCGCGCCAGCCAGCTTGCCGGCGGCCACCTGGCCCGCGGGGATGAGCACCAGGCAGCGCAGCCCCGCGCGCGCGGCATAGGCCGCGGCCGAGGCAGCCGTGTTGCCGGTGGAGGCGCACACCACGGCGCGCGCGCCGCGGGCCACGGCCATGCTCATGGCCATGGTCATGCCGCGGTCCTTGAACGAGCCGGTGGGGTTGAGGCCTTCGAACTTGAGGTAGAGCGTGCAGCCCAGCTCGGCGCCCAGGCGCGGCGCCGGAATGAGCGGCGTGTTGCCTTCCAGCAGGGTTACCGGGGCGGCCTGCGGCGGCAGGGAGAGGAACTCCCGGTAGCGGTCGATGATGCCGTTATAAGGCACGGGCGCGAGAGCGGGCATGGCTGGGAGGGGGTTCAACACCAACGCACAGACACGCCGGATACCCAGTTGAGGAGATACCAGCGGTCCACTGGCGCCGCTCTGGCTGGCTTAGTGTCTTGGTGACTTCGTAGTGAGAGTTGCAGGCTTAGAGGATCCAGGCGAGGCAGCCGGCGTGGTCGCGCCACCAGCGCATCTCGGCCAGTATGTAGCGCGCGTCGTAGTCATCGGGGACGCGGTCGAGCATTTCGCTGAGCACTTCGGCCGCGTCGGCGAAGAAGCCCAACTGCGCATACTGCTTCGCCATCCACCACTGGATGGCCTGGCGCCGCGGGGCATGGCGCTGGCAGGCTTCCGCGTAGCGGTTCCAGGCATCGAGCAGGTTGCGGTCATCCCCGTGCAGGTAAGCGGTGTTGAGGATGTGCGCGACCTCTTCCATCTCATCCACCGGGGTCTGCTCACAGTCGTCCTTGAGCCAGCCCTCCCAGCGCGACAGCACTTTATAAGAAAACGCCAGCCGCCGTCGATGTTGATGCGGGCTGGCGTCGTCGGGGTCCGACAAACGGGAGAGGGCGGTGCGCATGACTTCCGCCAATTCGCGCTGCAGATAAATCCGCCGCAGCTTTTGCTGCGCGTCCCTATTGCCGCCATCCAGCGCCAGGATCCGGTAGCAGCGCATGGCGGCCTCGTCCCAGTCGTGGTTTAGGATATAGTGCTCGGCCTGCTTGATGAGGCGGGCGATGGTGCGCGTGCGCGTTTCCATGAGCGTGACTGTTACGGTTGAGTTGACCTTTGCGTGGCGGGCATTATACCAGGGAATCAAATGGCGCCAGGGGCAAAGTGTCGGCTAAAATGAGACCGGAGCGTATCCCCTGGCCAGGCACCCGCCCTCCAACCCCCGCGCGCACCGCGCCCGCACCGACCGCAACCTGCTGCTGGGTTTCTTCGCGCTGCTGTTCATCGTCGGCGGCGGGCTCATCTGGTACTTCTATGGCGCCAGCGCCGCCGCGCTGGGCGTGGCGTGCATCGCGCTCGGCGCGCTCCTCACCGGCCTGGTGGCGCTGTTGCTGGTGGGGCTCCAGTGGCTCAGTGATCGCTTGGAGGAGCGGTAAGTCGCGTGCTCCCTTCCGCTAGCGCGTCTCCTGGCCTGCGCCTTGGTTTTTCGCGAAGCGGGCCAGGAGATACTTGTCCCCGGGGCGCAGCGGCGTGGGAGGGCGGAAGGGCCGGGGATGGGGGTGAGGCGGGCGCGGCGGTCAAGCCACGCAGCGCGTCAGAAGGCCCTATCTGGCCTCGCAGCTCTTCGCGGCAAAATCTTTCCAACCCATCCCGCCCACCGGCCCGCGCGGCCCCGCTGAGGCACGTTCCGCCGAGAACAATTCAAGCGCCATTTGGCGCTCCTGGGCGGACTCGTTGACGGTCTCAACCGCCTGGAATGGGAGTGAGACGCGCAAAGGCGCGGTCTTCTTGCCGTTTTCGTCGTACTTGCCATCCCAAATGAGTTCGGTCATAACAGCGAAACTCCCAAGGCAGCGCTGTGAGGCAAACCTAGTCGGTCCCAAGGAGGAACGAAGCGGGATTACCTCAACTTGCTGCCGGCGGTCGATCAAACAAAGACGCGAGTGCAGCCAGCGGCGCCCAAGTGATTCCGAAACCGAGTATGAAGCGTGTCAGGACGACAAAAAGCGCCTCGGCCCCATCGGCGCCAATGCCATGTTCGTTGCCCATGGCGATTGCGAGCATTGTTGCGCCATGGCCACCAGACCCATACACGGTGTCAAACAGATAGGGAAGGGTCCATACCGCCCCAACCATCGCCGCTAGCGG
>CAYUYN010000396.1:0-2881 GCA_964449185.1 uncultured Anaerolineales bacterium
TCCGACGACCGCAGCAGCTCCTCATGGCTGCCCACCGCCGCCAGCCGCCCCTTCCGCATCACCACGATCAGGTCGGCCCAGCGGATCTGGCTCAGGCGGTGGGTGATCAGCAGGGTGGTGCGGCCCTCGGCCGCGCGGAAGATGGCCTTCTGGATCTGGTCTTCCGTCGCGCTGTCGATGGCCGAGGTCGAGTCGTCCAGGATCAGGATGCGGGGGTTGGTCAAAAAGGCGCGCGCCAGGGCCAGTCGCTGCCGCTGCCCACCCGAGAGCGTGACACCGCGCTCGCCCACCACGGTCTGGTAGCCGTCCTTGAAGGCCAGGATAAAATCGTGCGCCTGCGCCGCGCGCGCCGCCGCCTCGATCTGCTCCTGCGTGGCGCCCTGCTTGCCAAAGGCGATGTTCTCGGCGATGGTGCGCGAGAACAGGAACAGGTCCTGCTCAATAATCGAAATCTGCTGGCGCAGGCTCTCCAGGTTCCAGTCGCGCACGTCCACGCCGTCCACCAGCACCCGGCCGCCGGTCGCGTCGTAGATGCGGCTCACCAGCCGCGCCAGGCTGGTCTTGCCGGCGCCGGTCTGGCCCACAATGGCAATGGTCTGGCCCGGCTTCACCGTAAACGAGATGTCCTGCAGCACCGGCGCGTCGCTCGCGTCGGCGTAGGCAAACGTCAGGTTCTCAAAGGTCACCGCGCCCTCAATCGGCGCCGCCCGGCCGGCGGGGTTCTGGTCCAGCTCGGTCTCGCTGGTGATCAGCTCCAGGATGCGCCGTGCGCCCACCATGCCCAGCGACACCTGCGAGAAGGCAAACACCGACACGAACGACGGGAAGCCAAACAGCAGCAGCAGGTAGTTGTAGGTCACCACGTCGCCCACGTCGAGCGCGCCGGCCATAAACAGCACCATGGCGTGGGCAAAGCCCAACGAAAGCCCAATGGGCAGCAGCAGCATGGTCAGCGAGCGCGCCTCGATGACGCCCTGCTGCACGTAGGCTTCGCGGTAGGCCGCGGCGTTCTCTTCGAAGCGCGCCAACTCGTGCTCCTCGCGCGCCGCGCCCTTCACCACCTCCACGCCCTCCACGGCCTCGGCCAGCCCCGCGTTCAACACGCCAAAGCGCTGGCGCGCCCGCTCGCTCACCGGCCGCAGCTCGGTCAGGTAGCGCCGCAGCGCCCACACGTAAGCGAACAGGTACAGGGTGGGGACGAGCACCAATTGCGGGTGGATGGTCGGGGCGACGAACAGCGGCATGAACAGGAACATCATCGACCCGACGATCAGGTTGATGCCGGGGTTCAGCATCAGGCCCAGCTCGCGCACGTCGTTGGTGGCCCGCGCCATGATCTCGCCCACCGGCCGCAGGCTGTGGAAGGTCATGCTCTTGCCCAACAGGCTGGCATACAGCTCGGCGCGCGCGTCGCGCTCCAGGCGCTGCCCAATCACCTCCGAGCCAAAGTTGCGCCCCATCTGCCAGGCCGCGCGCACGATCTGCGTCACCAAAATCCACGCCGCGGCCCAGGCCACCAGGCGATAATTGGGCGGCGACTGGAGCACGGCGTTGAACGCCCGCCCGATAAAGATTGGCACCGCCGCCGCAAAGGCCGCGTTGGTCAGCGCACCCGAGAAGAGCCAGAACAGCGGCCACTTGTGCCGGGCGACGTGCGACCACACCCAGCGCACCGGTGTGCGCCGGTCGCCGGCAAAGGCCCCTTCGACGTGAAATTCAGCAGCCGCCATTCTTGAAGATCACACGGTCGATAGTATTTCAGGCCCGTTGGGCGTGACCACAATCGTGTGCTCAAACTGGGCCGAGAGCTTGCCATCGCGCGTCACCACCGTCCAGCCGTCGGGCAGCATGGCCCATTGCGGGGTGCCCTGGTTGATCATCGGCTCCACCGTGAAGATCATGCCCGGCCGCAGCTTAGGGCCCAGGCCGGCCCGCCCGCGGTGCGGCACCGACGGGGCCTCGTGCAAGTTGCGGCCGATGCCGTGCCCGCCCCAGTCATACACCACGCTGTAGCCGTGGCCTTCAGCGTGTTTCTGGATGGCCGCCCCGATATTGCTCAGGGGCTCGCCCACCCGCGCCGCGCCGATGCCCTGGTGCAGGGCCTGTTGGGCCACCTCCAGCAGGCGCTGCGTCTCGGGCGCCACCTGGCCCACCGCAAACGTCACGCACGAGTCGCCGCACCAACCCTTGTACTTCAGGCCGATGTCGATCCCCACGATGTCGCCCTCGTTGAGCACGCGCTCGTCGGGGAAGCCGTGGCAGATTTCGTTGTTCACCGAGGCGCAGATCACGCCGGGGAACGGCGGGTGCTTGGGCGGACGGCCGCGATAGCCCTTATACAGGGTCTGCGCGCCTTCGCGCTCCAGAAACGCGGCCACCTGGTCGTCCAGCGCGCGCAGGGTCACCCCCGGGCGAACAGCGTCCCTAAGCACGCCAAAAGCCTGGGCCACGATGCGGCCCGCCGCACGCATGCCCTTGATTTCGTTGGGTGTCTTGATGGATATGGCCATGCGGTCACTCGGTTTGCCCTCAACGCGCCGGCGCGTGCCAGAAAAATAGGCAGGCGAGGGGCTGTCTCACCTGCCTTGGGTTTAGCCGCCTGAGCGTCCGTGGAACGATGACAAGGTGAGTGGGTGACAAATAGCTCACCCACTCACCCCTGCCCCCGATGTATGGGGGGTGTCACCCCCTCACCTGCTTATCTTCTGGCGGCCATGCTTATAAATAAGCGATGAAACCGATCATCGTCCGTCAGCTCGGGGTGGAACGACGTGGCCAGCAGCCCGCCCTGCCGCGCGGCCACGATGCGGCCGTCGGGCAGCCGCGCGAGCACTTCCACGTCCGGCCCGACCCGTTCGATCAAGGGCGCGCGGATAAACAT
>CAYUYN010000396.1:2981-4080 GCA_964449185.1 uncultured Anaerolineales bacterium
AATGTCCATCAGCCCCAGCAGGGGCTGCTGCCGCCTGGCATCGCGCGAGAGGAAGATCGCGCCCGCGCACGTGCCCCACACCGGCCTGGTCTCGGCCAGCGCCCGGATCGGCTCCATCAGGCCGTACTGCGCGGCCAGCTTGCCGATCGTCGTCGACTCGCCGCCGGGGATGATGAGCCCGGCCACGCCTTCCAAATCGCGCGGCAGCCGCACCTCCACCGCCTGTTGGCCCAGGCCGCGGAGCATGGCGGCGTGTTCGGCGAAGGCGCCTTGGAGTGCCAGCACACCGAACTTCATAGCAAAAAGAAGTCGGAGGTCAGAAGTCAGAGGTCGGAGATTCAATCTCTGATTTCTGACTTCTAACGTCTCTCCCCATTACCAACCCCGGACAGCGAGCAGCTCCTCTTTCGGCAGTGACGCGGCCGACCGGCCCACCATCGCCCCGCCCAGGTTGCGGCTCACCTCGGCCAGCAGCGCGGCGTCCTGGTAGTGCGTGGTGGCCTGCACGATAGCCTTGGCGCGGCGGGCCGGGTCGCCCGACTTGAAGATGCCCGAGCCCACAAACACGCCGTCCACGCCGAGCTGCATCATCAGCGCCGCGTCGGCGGGGGTGGCCAGGCCGCCCGCCGCAAAGTTCACCACCGGCAGCCGGCCCAGCACCTTGGTCTCGAGCACCAGCTCGTAGGGCGCGCCGATGTCCTTGGAGAAGGCCATCAACTCGGCGTCGTCCATCGTTTTGAGCCTGCGGATCTCGCCCAGCACCGAGCGCGCGTGGCGCACGGCTTCCACCACATCGCCGGTGCCGGCCTCGCCCTTGGTGCGCATCATGGCCGCGCCTTCGCCAATGCGGCGCAGGGCCTCGCCCAGGTTGCGGCACCCGCACACAAACGGCACCTTGAAGTTGTGCTTGTTGACGTGGAACTGCTCGTCGGCCGGGGTGAGCACTTCCGACTCGTCAATGTAGTCGACGCCCAGGGCCTCGAGAATCTGCGCTTCCACGAAATGCCCGATGCGGCACTTGGCCATCACCGGGATGGTCACGGCCTCCATGATGGACTGCACCATCTCGGGGTCGCTCATGCGCGCCACGCCGCCGTCC